>CAZMZR010000020.1:36649-45587 GCA_964570855.1 uncultured Pirellulales bacterium | reverse complement strand
GAAACTCATGGATTCCGGAGAAAAAAATGAAAAACAAACCCAATGTTAATATGGGTAAAATAACATAAGCTCTTTTATGACAAGTGAATATGTGAGATTTTAATGTTTAAGGGGGCTGAACCGGCTTCTTCTGCGACTTCGCCGGAACAAGAAAACAAAGCCAATTTTGAAAATGGCAAAAAGACATAAGCTCTTTGAAATAAAAAGATTATGGCAAATGGCCGGCATTTTGGCAGGTCAAAAACAAAGCCAAAACAAAGCCAATTTGCCGGCCTGCCCTGCTCCGGCAACGGCCTTCGCCGTGACGAGCGGCCGGAAATCCGAAGCACTAAGCTCTAAATCCTAAAAAAAGCCAAATGTTAAAAATCAAAAATGTCCAATTTCCAACTTTTAACTAAGGACAAGTCCACCTGCCTGTAAATATTCCGAATCTGCGGGCTGCCCAACAATCTAACGAAAAGTATGCAATCAGGCCGATAAATTAGTTATAGGATTTAGGGTATAGGTTTTAATATTTAGCTTATTCGCTATCACCTGTTTCCTGATGTTATTGCTGAAAATAAAGGAGAACAGAATGGATTGTTTGACTATCCTTGCGCAAGCCGTAACAACTCCGGCCCCGAGCACGACTGCAGAAGCGGCGGGAGAAGCAGTCGTTCCGATTAATCTGTTTTGGGAACAAGTCACAGGACTAAATTTAGTGGAAGCACTGACCTTCCTGTCTTTCGGAACGGTTTGCATTTTCTACGGCTGGCGGGTTTTCAAGATACTTGTGGTGATAAACTTCGGACTGTTGGGTTTGGTTGCGGGGATGACAATTATCGAAAGAATCAACGGCCTGAATAATCAGCTCGCCGGCGGGTTGATAGGTATGGGTCTGCTGGCGGTACTTTCCGTGCCCTTGATGCGATGGGCCGTTTGTGTACTGGGTGCAGTCGCAGGCGGAATTCTGACAGCGGGAGTATGGTACGCCTGCGGCTTTACCGAACATTACATCTGGGCAGGTGCGCTGATCGGTGTCGTTGCGGGAGGAATGATATCCTTTATCATTTTCAAAGCGGCTGTTATGCTTTTCACCAGTCTTTGGGGCAGTGGATTAGTTGTAGTCGGCTCGTTGGCGCTTTTGCACATTTATCCGAGAACATCTTTGCAGGTGGAAGACATGGTATTCAACCACAATTGGTTTCTGCCTACCGCTCTGATATTGCCCACGGCGGTCGGCTTTATACTGCAAAACCAATTCGTGAAGAAATCGAAAAACTGGAACATCTGACCCGGATACATATGTGAATTTGTAAGCTCGAAGACTTTAGTAACAAAAAAAAGGCTGCAAGCGAACGCTTACAGCCCCGGAAAGGTAGTAAATAACAAACTGATTTATGCCCTGCGTTTTCTTATTAGAGCCAATGAACCAAGGCCTAATAAAGCAATTGTAGTCGGTTCGGGAATCGACATAGCCCCGCTGAAGCCGTTACCACCGGAGTAACCACCGGTGAGCATTTCTATAAGGCTATAATAATTCGTCCCGCTTCCGCCCTGTAATGATAATTCAAAATCAAGTGACATTGTTCCGGACTTATAAATAGCGTCCAATGCCGCCGAGCCGAGAGATTGTCCGGCGGAAGTGACAACAATATTGGAAATGTCGGCCTGAAATTGCGTATAAGCCGCCCCTATTGTTCCAACCGGAATTAAATCACCGGGTTTAAGGATGCCTGTCAGGTAGGTCGCACTGCCATCCGAATTCTTGATCGAGATGGTTGTTGTACCATACGGCGTCAATTTATATGCACCATACGAATCGGCACTTACTTTGAATGTGGGTATATACACTAAGGAGCCGACCAGAGCGTCGTAATTGCTGCCCATCCCTCTATCGACAGCAATTTGCTGATTGAAACTCAGCGTGCCGGCGCCATCGTAATACCAGTTGCCACCGGTAGTGGTATCAGGACTGAATTCGATAGTTGTGGTAGCTAATGCGGAGGTACCCGTAAAAAATACCAACAACAGAAAAAATATTATAAATTTTCTCATATTAACCCCCCAATAATTCCAACATTTCCGTTGGATTCTTTCTCGTTAAGCCGCAGACTGTTTTGCAGCGTATTTAATCTTGCTCCAGATCCATTGGTGCTTAGTTAATCCGTTTGACTCGATAGTGAGTCAGCCTTATTAATGTCACCTCCTTCCGCCGATCTTTGCTGTGGCCGGCTTTTTAATTGTTGTTCTTTTGTTTTAATTAGACGAAACAAAATATAAATACTTTCCGTAGTTTTCTTACTTGGCCGTAAATAACCAGGAACCGAGCCGTATAAAATTCGGCCCAATCACATTCGCTTACTTAATTGCAGTTTTTTTCCTGCGGAGAAAAGCCAGCACGCCTCCGAAACCAAGCAGAGCCATTGTCGCTGGCTCAGGAACCGCTACTATGTAGTCCTGAGCTCCGTCATAGGAAAAAACTCGCAAATCCGCCAGCGGCCCGGTGCCATCCAGAGAATACAACATGACATTTGCAAGAACTGCATAATCATAGTTGCTGCTGAACCCTTTATCACCGAGAGTGCCGTCAACTGTAACGTCCCAGCCATACGGAGTTGTCGGTAAATCTTCGTAAAGAATCTCCCATATCGCCGCTGAAAATGCTGCGGAATAGTGGTTTTGCGTGTCAGTAAACGTGCCGCCACTACTCCAGGATGAATCGTAAAATCTTCCCCAGAGTTCCCGGATATATTGAGCTTTGGCATAACCCATTGCCCCTCCCAAAGAAGTGGTCGGTACTGGTCCATTTTCAGGCATAAGCACGTTATATGTCAATTCATTAATTGAAGTCGGCTCTGTCAATTCTATGCAAAATCCGCCAAGTGAATTGTTAGGCCAAAGATGTCCGTCATAAGAACCATCGGTCTTTTCGAGCATAGAGACTCCGGCACGAACGTATGCTCCCTCATATTCTCCGATCCACACCTGCATGATATCACTTGCATAAAAACCGGTCATTGAAATATCTACGGTTCCTAACGTGGTGGCTTGAGCTATATTCGGTAAAACAAGAGCAACTGCGGCACAAAAAAACAGCGATATCTTTGAAATCCTCGAATTCATTATTCCGCTCCCCCAAAACAACTTATGTCAATATCGTCCTTGCTGCAGATAATCCACAGCAAACGAATCTTTATCTTATCGTTGGTTCTTTCTTACAAAGAATCATTCTCATGTCTCTCAAATGTTAATTTCATGCACGTTGTTCCCATCAAGAAAACAAATCGAAATTGCAATTTCATCAGTTTCTTATTTTGATGAAAACCGTTTGCCTGCAAGGTAAACCATGTGCCTGAATTCATTTTTATCAGGCGACCAACCGGTTTATCCCGGGTACTCAATGTGAAAAAGTGAGAACCCCCCATTCGGATATAACCACCCCGCGAACAACTTATAGTGCTTAGTTTACCCGAATGAAGAATAAAAGTCAAGGGTTTTTGACGACAACATTCGAGAATAATTTGAAGTCACCCGGTATATCTTACTGATTAACTAAAAACGAAATAGTTTTAGGACTTAAGCATGAATTGAAGTGAAAAAAAGAGATGAATTTTCCGCACTATAATAAAGACGCACATCCCAAAAAGTTTCATGTGCAAAGTAAAAGAAGAATATCAACGACTTTTTGATTGTATTCCTGCGAACAGAATAAATCCAAGGAGGATTTTTACAGCATTATAAACAGATGATTCGAGATTGGAATGCAGATGCGTCGGAAGTGGCCGGGAAATAAAAAAAACGGGGCTGACCAGGCCATGACCAGCCCCCCATTAGAAGAAAGGAGTATTATGATGTCGGCCGAATCTCGGCTTTTTTTTCATCCAAAATACTCTGAATACAGAATTATACCAGCTTAAGTATCCAGATTTTTTCGCCCCCCTTGATTCCCCTCTTCAACGATTGTTCTAATTAAAATATAACCGATATTTCACAGAATGCCAAATTCTTTTTTAGTGTTAAATCCCTTTATATATCAATACCATCGAACTGTTATATAAATGTAATCCAACATGGTTTTTCTGACGGCAATATTACTGTTATTTTCAATCTGAAACTGCAGTGAGTCCACCTTCTCAGGCGTATTTACTATACTCGTAATATCCCATGAGTCGGTTGCTTTATTCCGCTGCCCATCCCGCACTGAAGCATTGATTGACGACCAGGCGATCGGATTATCCGGCCAGTCCGTACCGATACTCCATTTCAGTTTTCCGAAAGGGAACTGTTCGTCCTCGAAGTGCTCTACGAAAACAGTGACAGATACTATTTTACCTCCTTCGGGTATTGACGCATCTGAAAAATCAAAGAACATATAAGAGTTGGCTTCTATCTCAACACATTTGCCGTCACTGGACAGGACAATATCCACTTTGTTTTCTTCCGACAGTTTTTTATTTGTTTTGAGATTGTAACCATCCTCGACAGTCAACGGCGTAATCAGTGGCGAACTAAGCGAGGCCACGGTAATGGTAAATGATTGAACATCGGAAGACGGCATCTGGTTGGCATCGGTGACTTTGACTGAAATGTCATAATCGCCCTGTTGATTATTGTTTGGTCTCCATTCAATTAAGCCCGTATTTGGATCTATGGTCATACCTTCAGGTTTTTCGGTTAGACTGTAAACGAGCGTATCACCGGAATCCGGGTCTTTGGCGTTAACATCATAACGATACGATGCCCAGACCCTGGTGGTAGTTACGGGTTTCGAGGTGATAACCGGTGAATCGTTAACCGCTGCGACCGTCAGCTCGACTGTGGCGGTGTCGGTTCCGCCTTTGCCGTCGCTGATTGTATATTCGAATGAATCGATGCCGCAGAAATTTTCTTCCGCCGTATATGTCAGCATATTATTCGTACTGATTGTGACCGAGCCGTTTTTGCCCTGCATAACGCCGAGCACGATTAACCGATCACCATCCACATCCGTGTCATTCGCCAGCACATCGATCATTACAACCGGCGTATCTTCACGAGTTTTAGCATAGTCGTCATCAGCCACCGGTGGATCATTAATGCCAGCCACTGCAATCGAGACGGTTGCCGCAGTACTTTCTTTAGAACCGTCGCTGACCTTATATGTAAAGTTATCCGAGCCGTTGAAATCCTTTTCGGGCGTGTAGATCATCTTGGCCTCAGTACCGCGCAGGCTGCCGTGGGAGGGTTCTGTTAGTACATGAAAACTGAGCGGGTCTCCGTCCGAATCGCTTCCGGCCAATATAATCGAGACGGGTGTATCTTCCTGTGTTGTTATGCTAATACCTTCGGCTACCGGTCGGTCGTTTGACCCGTTGACAATAATCCCTGTTATCAGGACTATAGCGATAAGTATTAAAAGGGTTGAACCGAGAATGAGTATCCTTTTCATATTGACCTCCAATCCATTAAATATAATGTTGTAGTATAATCCCGTTGTATGTTGTTTGCGAGTATATTTTTCAATAACTAAGTAGGAAAAATCTTTAAAAAAAGCCCGAAATCCTGTTTTTTTAGATGTATTCGTATAATATCCCCCATTGTGTTCGAACCATATCAGTGCACTAAAATACAAACTTCCAAAAAAAAACAGTTTTAATAAGTTTTTTTGTTGATTTTTAGCGAAAGAGCGTATAGAATCCAGTTATGTGTAGGTTTTATAGATATAAGGTTTCCTCAAAATAGTGGGGTATAGATTATGAGTAATCGAAGAGGTTTTACATTAATAGAGCTGCTGGTTGTAATAGCCATTATTGCATTGTTAATGGGCATTTTACTACCGGCTTTAAACAGAGTCAAAGAACAAGCCAGGAGGCAATCCTGTTCAGCACGTATTCGGCAGCAAGTACTCGCTTTGAATCTATATGCCAACGATCACGATTCAAAGCTGCCGTTACCCAACACTGCCGGATCCTGGCTGCAGGATGTTGCTGTTAATACAGTGCATTTCATGTTCCAAAACGGCATGACCAGGGAAATGTTCTACTGTCCGTCGAACGCAACCCATCAAAAATACAATGACTATTTCTGGGAATACAACAATGATTCATGGGACAGCAGAGTACAAAGGTTCACGAATGAAAATGGCTTTATTGTATCCGGATATTGCTTTATCCTGGAGACCACGACCAACGGCCGGCCTGATATCGTTCGTTATGACAAAGATCCTGTACAAAAAAGATGGGTAAAAACAACCCAGGAACCACAATCTTCATTAAGGGAAGTGGTTATTGATTCGATCATGGGCACTCGTATAAACAACACCAAATATGGGTATAATTTCGCTGAAGTTTCGGGGGGTATCTATAATGAACACCAGGTTTACGACACAACAAGTCATCTAAAGAGCAGTGAAGAACCCACCGGCGGAAATATCGGCTTCATGGACAACCATACCGAGTGGAGGCCGTTCGATCCGGAAATTGATAATAGTGTTGCAGTGCCTCGCTATGGTACTGCCCCTGGTTTCTTCTGGTAGAATGGATTTATTGAATGCATTAAGACCCCGGCCTGACCTTCTTTAGGATAGACCGGGGTCTTTTTTTCAATATCCAGGGCAATCATGCCATCAGGCAGATATCCACAAACGGAGCGTGTAGTGAAAAAAGTCTATGATGGATTTTAAGCTTGCAGAAATGCCTCTGAAGTTTTAGAATTCGTGGTTTATCAGAAATAAATTGTATCAAATTACTCCATGGGTACTTATGAGCTGTTAAAAGGATTTAGTGAAATTTCGTGTTTGAATCGTTAACCGAAAAATTTAACTCAGTTTTCCGGTCTTTATCCGGCCGGGGACGCATCACCGAAGCGAACATCTCGGATGCCATGCGAGACGTTCGTAAAGCCCTTTTGGAGGCGGATGTCAGCTATAACGTCGTCAAGCAATTCTGTAAGGATGTTACACAGGCGGCTGTCGGGGCCGAGGTTATAAAAAGTCTCCATCCCGGCCAGGTCCTGATAAAAATCGTCAACGATGAGCTGACAAAACTGATGGGGCCGGTCGATACCCGCATCTATTTTGTCTCACCCGGACCGACGGTAATTATGCTTGCCGGCCTGCAGGGCTGCGGCAAAACCACAACCGCCGCCAAACTCGCAAAATACCTGGTTGCAAAGGGCAAGAAACCGCTTTTAGTGGCTGATGATTTGCAAAGACCGGCCGCCGTCGAGCAATTGAAAGTATTGGGCGGGCAGATAAACATTGATGTGTACAGCGAAGAAAGTAAAAACGCCGTCAAGGTTGCAAAAAACGCCCTCAAGCACGCCGATGCCGGCGGCTACGATGTGGTTGTGCTCGATACCGCGGGCCGGCTGCATATAGACCAGGAGATGATGACCGAAATCGCCGATGTGGCAAAAGCGGTTAATCCGCACCAGATTTATCTGGTCTGCGATGCGATGACCGGCCAGGACGCCGTTAATTCGGCAAAGCAATTCAACGAACGTCTCGAACTTGACGGTGTTATCCTCACGAAGCTGGACGGTGATGCTCGCGGCGGGGCGGCGCTCAGCGTCAAAGCCGTAACCGGAAAGCCGATTAAATTCATCGGTATCGGTGAAAAACTCGATAAAATCGAAGAATTTCATCCCGACCGTATGGCCGGAAGAATCCTGGGCATGGGCGACGTAGTGACGCTCGTCGAGAAGGCACAGGAGCATTTCGAGGCCGATGAAGCCGCCAAAATGCAGAAGAAAATGGCAAAGGGCAATTTCGGCTTCGATGATTTCCTGAAACAAATGCAGGCGGTTAAAAAAATGGGCGGGATTCAGAGTATGCTCAAGATGATGCCCGGGATGGCGGGGCAGCTCAAAGACATGGATTTTGACGGGGCCGAGATAGGGCGAATGGAAGCAATGGTCTATTCCATGACGCTTGCCGAGAGGAGCGATCCGGATTCGATAGATTTGTCCAGACGAAGAAGGGTTGCCACCGGAGCCGGTGTCGAAGTCAACGATGTTGCCGGTCTGGTCAAGACTTTCAAACGCAGCCGGGACATGATGAAGGCCGTCAGCGGCGGAAGCTTCGGCGGACTCAAGAGTCTGCTCTCAGGCGGTTTCAATATGGGAGCTCTGGGCCAGATGATGGCGGGCGGAAAAAAGATCAAGCAACGCTCAAAAAGGAAAAAAGTTGTAAGACGAAGAGGAAAAATAAAACGACGATAAATAATGACATTTCGATCGAACAATATCTTGAAAAGATCGCTATATTCTCAGATAATAAATACGGCGAATTGGTAAGAAAACAATTCAAGGATATCAAAGGTGCCAGTGAACTGGCGATGCTGGCCTCGCCGAGCGCCGGGGAACTGGAACAGTTGAAAAAAGCTGTTGCAATAATGACGCCGGCCGAAAAACAAAAGGCTGTGAATTTGACCGACGAGCAGATAGAGCGAATTTCAGCCGATGCCGGAATCGATGCTGCGAATTTCGCGATTTTCGTCAATGGTTATGCATTACATTGCAAACGTGTTTCGTGACGGAAAATGTTCAAGTCACGAAAATTGATTATACATGAAAGAAAGGAAACATTATGGCAGTAAAAATCAGAATGACACGAATTGGCAGACGGCACCGACCGTTCTTTAGAATCAATGCGATCGAATCCCGCGAGCCTCGTGACGGCAGAATGCTCGAGAAGCTGGGCCATTACGATCCGATTGAAAAAGACCCGGCCAAGCAGATCGTACTTAACAGCGAGCGCATCAAATACTGGCTCGATAAAGGAGCGATACCAAGCGAAACCGTTTCACAAATCCTTCTTCGTCAAGGTATCCAGCACAAATATGCCGAAGAAAGAGCTAAACGCCAAGCAAAGGCCAGGGCTATTTCTTCAAGTAAAGGCAGGCTCTTTAATAAAGCTCAAAAAATAGCCGCCCAAAAAGAAGTTTCGGCGGTCGAAGAAAAAGCCAAAGCCGAGGCC
>CAZMZR010000020.1:0-36549 GCA_964570855.1 uncultured Pirellulales bacterium | reverse complement strand
AATAGCCGCCCAAAAAGAAGTTTCGGCGGTCGAAGAAAAAGCCAAAGCCGAGGCCGAAGCCAAAGCAAAGGCCGAAGCAGAGAAAAAAGCCAAAGAAGAAGCCGAAACCAAGACTAAAGTCGAGAAAGAAAAAGCCGAGGTCGAGGAAAAGACAGAAGCTGAAGAAAAAGCAGAAACCCAGGAAAAGACCGAGGCAAAAACCGACGCTGATACAAAAGTAGAGGAAGAGGCCGAGACTAAATCCGAGGAAAAAGCAGAGGCCCAGGCAGATTCTGAAACCGAATCCGAAGAAGAAACTGAAACAGAACCTGAGGAAAAAGCCAAGGCAGAGGCCGAAGAAAAAGCAAAAGCTGAAGAAAAGGCCGAAGCAGAAACTGATACTGAAGCAAAAGTAGAAGAGGCCGAGACTAAATCCGAGGAAAAAGCAGAGGCCCAGGCAGATTCTGAAACTGAATCTGAAGAAGAAACTGAAACAGAACCTGAGGAAAAAGCAGAGCCTGAAGCAAAAGAGAAAACCGATAGTTGAGAAAACTTTCGCTTATAAGGTGTAAAAAAATATTGAGCCCTGCGTTTTCGGCGTGGGGCTTAACCTTTACACTAATGGCACAAAATTATTGCTTCAATCATGCCGGAAAGAATCTAAAAGATGATGAGGATTGATATTCTTACGCTTTTTCCACAGGTATTCGAATCGCCCCTGAGCTGTTCAATCCTCAAAAGGGCCCAAGATAATGGGCTGATCGGAATTTGTCTTACCGATATCAGAGATTTCGCTGCCGATAATTACAGGAGGGTGGATGACAAGCCCTACGGCGGCGGACCGGGAATGGTCATGATGCCCGGGCCTGTTTTCGATTGTTTCGAGCACGTCAGCAAATTGTCACCGGAAAAGGCACGCGTTATTCTGCTGAGCCCACAGGGACAAAAATTCGACCAGGCCAAAGCGGACGAGCTAAGCAAAGAAAAACGCCTGATACTTATCGCCGGAAAATACGAAGGATTCGACGAGCGAATTCGAACCGGTCTCGGTGCCGAGCAAATCTCCATCGGTGATTATGTTCTCAACGGCGGTGAATTAGCTGCGATGGTAATAATAGATGCCGTAGTGAGGTTACTGCCGGGCGCACTTGGTGATGAAGATTCGGCAAAGGACGATTCTTTCAGCCGGGGACTTTTGGAATATCCACAATATACGAGGCCGGAGGTCTTTCGTGAAATGAAAGTCCCGGAGATTCTCTTAAGCGGCGACCATACTAAAATCGCCGAATGGCGTAAACAACAGGCACTCGAACGGACGAAAAAATGGCGCCCGGATATATTAAAAACAACCAACCAAAGTGAGGGAGGTAAATAATCAATGAAGATAAAAACAGAACTCACAAATACAAAATCTCACGAACATAGTAAGACCACACTGACCAGCCTGAGATCTCTCGGGCCGGTTCCAAACCTCGAAGAGCATGTCCAGCCGGACTGGTGGCGGTATATTTTCAATTCCATCTACCTCAAGACGGACGGAGACGTGATTGACGATGCTCAGATTACCGCTAAAGAAATGGATGTATTTGCCGACATTCTCAAGCTGTCTGCCCAGGATAAAATACTGGATTTATGCTGTGGGCAGGGCCGGGCATCACTCGAGCTGGCCAGAAGGGGCTTTGGGAATGTGGAAGGACTGGACCGCTCCCGATACCTGATTCAAAAGGCCAAAGCTCTGAGTAAGAAGGAAAATCTAAGCATCAAGTTCAGGGAGGGGGATGCAAGGAAACTTCCTTATCAGGCCGACACTTTTGATGTGGTCTTTGTCCTGGGAAACAGTTTCGGTTATTTCGAATCGTCCAATGACGATGTGCGGGTCCTTAAGGAGATTTTCCGTGTTCTCAAGCCGTGGGGAAGACTGCTGATCGACGTCACCGATGGAGAATATCTCAGAAAGCGATTTCAGCCGAGGTCCTGGGAGTGGATAGACAAGAATTACTTTGTCTGCCGTGAGAGGTCTCTTTCCCATGACAAACAAAGGCTGATTTCCAGAGAAGTCGTAACACACGTGAAAAAAGGAGTTATCGCGGACCAGTTTTATGCGGAAAGATTGTACAATCGAAAGACCCTTGAAGATTTACTGCAGTCGGTGGGTTTCAACGAAGTCACCGTCCACAGGCAGTTAAAAGCGGAATCGCAGCGTAATCAGGACCTCGGGATGATGGAAAGGCGTATTATCACTACCGGCCTGGTCAGAAAGGACTGGGCCGTCGTCAAGAGAAAAAAGGAGCTGACCAATAATATCGCCGTCATCCTGGGCGACCCGACGAAGCCGGACCCCCTCAAACCATTATGTGTTTTCGACGATGACGATTTCTACACCATCGACCAGATGAAAGACGCTCTGCGCGAGCTGAACAAATACAATATCACCTATTTGACCAATCATGACAGTTTATACAAAGATTTGGTGGACCTCAAACCGAAAGCGGATTTTGTATTTAACCTCTGCGACGAAGGTTTCTGCAATGACCCGACAAAGGAGCTTCACGTCACCGCCTTGCTGGAGATGCTGGGCTTTCCCTATACCGGCAGCGGTCCGCAGTGCCTGGCTTTTTGTTACGACAAGTCGCTGATAAGGGGAATAGCGAAAGAGACGCTGGTCCCGGTCCCCGAAGGAATCTTTATTCAGCCCGAAGATGATATATACGGCCTGTCGTTTGGTCTGCCCGTGCTCGTCAAGCCGAATTTCGGAGACTCCAGCTTCGGAATCACTCAGCGAAGCGTGGCATACACAATGGAGGAGCTAGTCAACGCGGTAGTGGAAATAAGAGAAAAATTCGGTTACGAAAAACCTATCCTCGTCGAAGAGTTCCTCACAGGAAAAGATATCACGGTCGGGATAATCGGAAATCTGCCGGAGCCTTATATGGCTCTGCCGATCATTGAAGAAGACTACTCGGCGCTGCCGCCCGAACTGCCCAGGGTTTGCGGCTACGAGGCCAAATGGCTTCCGGATTCGCCTTACTGGAACATAAAATCCGTCCCGGCAAACCTGCCGGAGGCGACGGAGAAATATGTGATTGAATGCTGTCTGAAATTATTCGAGAGGCTGGATTGCAGAGACTACTGCAGATTCGACTGGAGGCTCGACTCGAAGGGTAATCCCAAGCTTCTCGAAGTCAATCCCAATCCCGGCTGGTGCTGGGACGGCCATCTGGCAAAAATGGCAAAGCTGGCGGGGTTGTCTTATTCCAATATGTTAGAGGCGATCATTCGTGCCGCCGAGGAACGTTTAGGTATCCAGACGGCAACCGTCCAGAAAAACGGCAGGATAGAGACTCTTCAAAAACAGATAAGTTAGAGTTGATTTTAAGTGACACTACCGGCAGTTCTCAGGATAAGAGCCGCCGGTAGTGCCAAATAATAAAAAAAAATATCAGCAATTATCAACTTTCAAAGTAAACCATATCGGCAGTTAACGCAAGTCTTCCTCACTTAGATATAATTTTTCCATTCTGTGTGTAATCTTAATAAAAGCCCAAAGTCAAAGTTATACCAATTGTAATTAAGATTTGCGGCTTTGTCATTTCGACCGGAATGAGCCCCAATTTGTCTGGGCGAATGAAGTGGAGAAATCTGTTTTGAATAGATCTCTCCACTCGGCCTGGTGGCCTCAGTCGAGATGACAAAAAAGATACGACCTCGGTCCGCCTTGGGCGTGTCTTAGGCAGAAATGATATAAATAAGCGTACTTATTAAATACAATTGGTATTACAAATTCTGTTCCACCATTAAAAACTCTTGTTAATGTCACACAACGATGTATAATAAGATTAACTTCTGCAGCGGGAATTTGTACTTTAGCATTGCTGAAAAGATAACGGTTTAAATTGGAGGGACAGAAAAATGAATTGTCCGATATGCGGCAAAGAAAATCCGGATGATGCCCGGGAATGCCGGTTTTGTAAAGCGACGATGACAAATCCATTGGATTCCTCGAATCCGGTTAATGTCAGAGTCAGCAGGCTCGCTATAACAGCGATTGTTTTTGCTCTCTGCGGTTTGATCTTCACATTCGTTGGATTCTTAATTATACGACTTCCAAGACCATTAGGCACCAGATCACCATTGGCAGATATGTTCTTTTTCCTAAGTCTCCTGTCTTTATTTATTGCTCTCATACTGGGAATCATAAGCCTAACAGAAATCTGGAAGAGCGGCGGGGAAAAAACCGGCAGGAATTTTGCTGTCGGAGCTATTCTGACTTGATTATTAATCGGTGTTATACCAATATGGACTCTTTTTTTGGGCAGAATTCGGGGTACTGCTTATCGAATGGTCTGCGGGATAAATCTTTCCCAAATAGGTATGGCTATGATGATCTATGCCAACGACTACGACGATGAACTGCCGCGAGCAGGCGGCAAAACCTCTGTCTGGGCAAATACAATTCCCGACTGGAAAGGACTGAATCGATATGAAGCTTATGGCATAACCTCCGACGGTACCGGCGGCCAGGCAACTATCTCATCCAGCTTATTTCTTTTAGTTAAGTATGCTAAAGTTGAGCCTAAAATGTTTATATGTCTACAGGACTTTAAAGTCAGCACATTTGATCCGGCAAAATATGGTGTTCGTGACAAGGAGCTAACAGAACTCTGGGATTTCGGTCCTGAGCCGTGGAAGCATTGCAGCTATTCTTATCACATACCCTACGGCGATTATGCCTTGACGACATCGAGTGACCCACGTTTGGCGGTGGCCGCCGACAGGAATCCATGGATCACTTCTCCCGCCGGTAAGGTCAAGGATTTCTCATTGTTTAATCCCGACGGTGACAGAAATGATATCAATGCCGGCAATTCACCGTCACACAAAAGTGATTCGCAAAACGTGCTTTTTCTTGACATCCACGTATCACCGGAAAAAAGTTCGACCTGCGGCGTCAATGACGACAATATCTACACATCCTGGGACGGCGAGGATATTCAGCGCGGCACCCCGCCAAAGCTCGGCAGCCAGCCGGCAAACAAGCTGGATTCATTACTGGTCAACGATCCGCCAATAAAAAATCCTTGATAACATATAAAAAAAAAGTGAAAATATCCGAGCTTTTAAGGGGGGAAAGTGCCTTATATATATTGTGAAGTATATCTGTTTGGACAGGCTGAATTTTATAGAATAAATTCTGGAGAAAGCAAATGGAAAGAACACCATATAAAACCCCGTTCATCATCACTCTTATCGTATCATCGCTGGTTCTTTGCGGCTGTAACGAAGGATTACGGCTCCATCCTATCTACCACGAGGCAATCACCGGTGCAATTATCGGCGGGATAATCGGATATCAGTCCCACGAAGAAGGTGAAGGTGCCGCCCTTGGCGCCGTTGTTTTCGGTGTCGGGGAGCTGCTTGAGCAAATCGATAAGGACACAAGCTCAGAAAAAGAATACACGGACGAGGACACGAATGGGTGGAAGGAAGTATTTGTTATCAATGTCCATAACAACAACGGCTCAATCACGCCGGTCGAGATAGAAAGAAGAGACGATGTCTATTTTGGCCCGAAAGGCGAGCTGTATGAGCAATTACCGACCGAGGAGCAGCTAAAGCCGGCTTACGGATTTTAGTGCCCGGCTACTCTGATTCTGAGGCTTTATATTAGTTATTACTGCCATGCTCGAAGGCCGAATCTGAGCACTTCGAGCGGGTTTTATGCACCGACAGTCGCTTTTTTAAAAAATTGCTTGTATTTAACCTTCAAAACCGGTAGAATCCCCAATTCGGTATTTAATCGTCGGTTGTAACTAAATACCATGAATGATTAACAATAACTGGAGTAAAATCAGTGAAAACAGAAATGTTGGATGCTGTTGAGAGCAAAAGTCTGAAGGAAAAAATTCCTCACTTCGAGATAGGCGATATTGTTGACGTCCATTGCCGTATTCAGGAAGGCGATAAAACCCGCACACAGATATTTACCGGCACGGTAATCGCCCGCAAAGGCCGGGGTATTAACGAAAATTTCACGGTGAGGCGTTTCGTCAATAACGAGGGCATAGAGCGGATTTTCCCGCTTCACTCGCCCAATATTATTGATATTAAGCCGATTCGCAGTGGAAAAACCAGGCGGGCAAAACTGTACTACCTCCGCCAGAGAACCGGCAAAGCCGTAAAGCTCTCTCAGCGACATAGTGACCATACCGTCTCGAAGTAACCGACAATCGGATTTCAAAATATTTGGCCCCCGGACATGTCCGGGAGTTATTTGTATGAGCAAATGCTGCTAAACAGACGCAAGCTTTTGTCCGACCGAAAACTGCTCGGCCGGTGGGGCGAAAAACGCTGCGAGAAATTTCTCAAACGTAAAGGCCTCAAAATTCTCACTCGTAATTTTTCCTGTAAAACCGGCGAAATAGACCTGATTATGGTCGATACCGACGGCAGTATCGTCTTTGTTGAGGTCAAAGCCAGGGCGGATGAAAATTTCGCCGAAGTCGAGACATCCATCACCTCTGCTAAAAAAGCAAGACTGCAGAAAACCGCACGTTATTTCATCGCAGGTAACAATATCCAAAATCGTCCTTTTCGCTTCGACATTGTTACGGTAGTTCTGGGCCAATCCGGCCGGCCGCAAATAAGACACTACGAAAACGCCTTCGTCCCTTAGTCAGAAATCGGAACATTTCATCACAGTTTTTGTATTCTGGACAACGCGATAAAAATCAGGTAACGTTTTGTTGATTATGCTATTTGTTGCAGAAAGGAAACCAACTAAGTCATCCGCGTTATGAAAACAGCTATGCGAAAGACAATTTTAACCTGCCTGATACTTTTTCTTGCGAGTTTACTTACCTGCGGTTGCAGCGAATTTGCAGACACCGGCGATGCGAGTCAACAGCTCAAAGACGGCTATGACCCGAACGCCCTTGTTCTGATTGCCCATATCGACCACAGGCAGCACGAGACTCTCATCTCATGGCCCAGAGTAGCATTCGCCGTCGGGGACGGCACTATCATTCTGACGGCCGAGCATTGTGTGGACAGGCCGCCCGGCTGGACCGGTCTCCCTATGTCACCGGAAATTGTCGTTATCAGTCCGTATTACGGCGATATATACCAATGCAAAATTCTGGCCGTCGAGGAAGAAACCGATCTGGCTATACTCGAAGCTCCATGGCCCATTCATCCGGCCCTTGCCGTCGCCGGGCGGGAAGAGCTAAAAGCCGCCGGGCAGGTCACTATTTTCAGCCGACCTATAAGAAAATCAAAGAAGCCTCACCAGTTGGGACGTCAAATTCGCACCGCCACTTTTGTTATTGACAGGATAAAGATAACAAAGCCCATTGTTGGAATGAGATTAAAAGGGACGGGTCCTGTTCGGCGGGGCTGGAGCGGCTCGGCAATGGTCCTTCCTGAATCCGCTAAAGTTACCGGTGTAATCAGCGCATTAACAGGAATAAAATTAGGACTGCCGACATTGTTTTCCGTGATCTTTGTCTTTGACACGGTCGGCGGCAATATCGAATCTATCTGGGAATTGCTCAGGCAGAATGAGCTGGAATTCGTGGCCAAAAGTTATTACCCGTCGCCGTTCAGGCCGGTTACGGATGCACAGCCTGCTTTTTCCTGCATCATGGATTATTTCGAGAACCTGTTAAAAAATGACAGCGTTGAGTCAGTCGAGATAGCCGGGAAGTTGGCGATACTGCGTCCGGAGTCGAGCTATGTCCATTTAATCCTCGCTATCGGCGCCGACAAACAGGCGCACCAGCCTGATTCCCGGCCGCAAGCATTTCTCGCCCTCGCTGAATCAAGCTATCAAAAAGCCCTCCAATTGGCTCCGAATAATGCGTTCATTCACGCCGCCTACGGCAACTTCCTGATGAATCGTAACCGTAAACAGCAGGCCATGACTCAAACAGAATCTGCCTTGGCTATCGATCCCAATAACAATTTAGCTGCAATTAATCGGCTCATCCTTCTGACTCAAATCGAACCGGAAAAGGCCGAAAAGTACGCCGGACATTTAATCGATAAAGACCCCAATAACCCGGATTATTGGTTTTACTACGCAACTGCTCTGTCGAAATTTGGAAAATACGAGCAGGCCCTCAAAGCGGTACAGAATGCGGTCGAACTGAATCCCAAAGGTAACTATTACGGGGGCCTTGCCGATATCATGGTGGAACTTGGCCAATTGGACAAGGCGGAACGATACTATAAGAAAATGTTAAAGAATTGTGGCTGCCAGCAATGCTGGTTTAATTATGCGAACTTTCTCTACAAGCACCGCCCGAAAAAGTTAAATAAGGCCGAAAAAGCACTGAATAAAGCCGAGGCCAAAGCCCACATGCTGCGAGTTTCCAAAGCAGACATGGCCGGGCTCAGGCGCCTGATTCAGGAAAAAAAGATGCAAAAGTAAATATTTTACCGTATTATAAAGATAATTATTGTTTTAACGGGCTTATTTGATACCTCCGAACATTAGTAAAAAGAAGTATTATGGAGCTGATTGATACACATTGTCATTTGACGTTCGAGCAGTTGGCCGGGGACATAGAGAATGTCCTGGCTCGCAGCAGGGCCGCCGGCGTCACCGAGTGGATAACCATAGGCACCGACTCGCAGCATAACCGAAAAGCCGTCGAGATGGCCGAAAAATTCGAGAATGTTTATGCGGCAGTCGGGATCCATCCACATGACGCCAAAGACGTCACCGGCCGGACAATCGATGAGTTAAAGGAGCTTGCCGGGAATGAGAAAGTCGTTGCCGTCGGCGAGACGGGACTGGATTTTCACTACAACTTCTCGGAGCAGCCGGCTCAAAAAAGAATTTTTGCCGCACAATTGCAAATCGCCCATGAGCTGAATTTGCCGATCATTGTTCATTGCAGGGAGGCTTTCGTTGAAACGATGGAAATTTTAGGGCAGTTCCTCAGACTCCAGGGCCGACTTAAAGGAGTTGTTTTTCATTGCTTTAGCGGCAATACGGAACAGGCGAGGATTGTTCTCGATTACGGTTTTCATATTTCTTTTACCGGCGTCGTAACTTTCAAAAACGCCGAGACTACAAGAGAGGTGGCCAAAATGGTGCCCGTTGAAAGATTAATGCTTGAGACGGATTGTCCGTATATGTCACCGGAACCAGTGCGGAAGCAGAAAGTAAACGAGCCTGCTCTGATGATTCATACGGCGGAATTCCTTGCCAAGCTAAAGGGCATGGACCTGGATAATTTCGCCGACGCCGTCACCGCAACCAGCAAAGCCTTCTTCGGCTTACCTTAAGCATCTGTGCGTGTAGCTGAGTAAATACGATCTCCAAAACAGATATGCCGCCATCCGGTTATGTTATTTCCTTCTGCCGGATTTTATAATCGATAAGCGCTGCGCGTTTCTTTCCTGCCGTGGTCAGAAGCTTTTCAATTTGCTTTCGGTCTTTGCTGTTGATTGCTTTTTTGAGTTTGAGCAATTCAGCGATGACGTTATCGATGCCCTTAGTGGTATTTTCGGTATTCGACAGCAAAACGTCCGCCCAGATGTTCGCCGGTCCGGAAGCAATTCGCGAAGTATCCAGAAAGCCCTTGCCGGCGAATTTCAATTCTTTGGCGTCCGTTGCGTTTGTCAGTGCCGCCGCCGTCACATGTGGCACATGACTTACATTCGCAAAGACTTTGTCATGTTCGGCCGGCTTCATCAACTTCACCGAGCAGCCCAGTTGCGACCAGAACCTCTCAAGCTTTTGCACCGCCTGAAGATTCGTTTTGTTGGTCGTCGTCAAAATACAAACAGCCTGATAAAATAAATCGTCTCTGGCAAACTCGACTCCTCTTTGTTCCGAACCGGCAATTGGGTGTGAACCGATATAGTGGACCCTATCCGGCAGCTTGTCGGCCGCCCAGCGATGCGGCAGAACCTTTGTCGAACCAACATCGGTTACAATGCAACCGGCCGGCAGTGCGGCACTGATTTTATCAAAGATATTCTCGAACATGCTGATAGGTGTAGCCAGTATGACAATGTCCGCCATGCTAACGCTTTGTTCGAGAGAATCGAGGACTTCGGTCGCTACGGCCATGTGCCTGGCTTTAGCGCGAGTAGCGGGGCGGTGTGCGTAACCAACAACTTTTACGCCGGAAAAACAACGTAAAACTCCGGATGCAATTGAGCCGCCTAAAAAACCCAACCCAATAACCGTTATTTGTTTTAAGTCTTTCATATTCAAGATGTTATAAAAACATACAAAAAAATAAGCTCGGCGAAAAAGTACCGTACAATCCTTGGAATGTCAATTTTTTTCTTTGATTGGTGAGGTTAAAATGTTAGAATCCTGCGTTTAATTAATATTGCGCTTAATGCGATTTATGCTCGTGGTGCGCGTATGGCCGAACGAGATAAAATAAATTATATGTCAAATAACAATAATACCTTGACCAACGGCGACCACCTCGACTTTGAGGAAAAGGTAGCCGACCTGGACCGCCAGATAAACGAGCTGCGAAAGCTCAGTTCAACCAAAGGTATCGATTACTCCGCCGAGATTCGTGAGATTCAGAAGCAACAAGTTGTCGAGCTTAGACGTATTTATTCGAGTTTAACGGCGTGGCAAACGGTCCAGGTAGCACGGCATCCCAAAAGACCTCTTCTTTCCGATTATCTCGACCTGATGGTAAAGGATTTTCGAGAGCTGCACGGCGATAGATGCTTTGGTGACGACCGTGCGATTATAACAGGTCTTGGCCATATCGGCAGAGAGAGAGTTTTGGTTGTCGGCCAGAATAAAGGTAAAAACACAAAGCAGAAAATCGCCTGCAATTTCGGATGTCCCAATCCCGAGGGCTATCGCAAGGCCCTGGCCAAGATGAAATTCGCCGAGAAGTTCGGCATTCCCATTGTCACACTTATCGATACGCCCGGCGCTTATCCGGGTATCGGCGCCGAAGAGCGTGGACAGGCCCAGGCAATAGCCGTCAATCTTAATCAAATGCCACGTCTGAAAGTGCCGATTATTTGTATTGTCATAGGAGAAGGCGGCTCCGGCGGCGCCCTCGGAATAGGCGTTGGTGACAGGCTGGCAGTACTTGAATTCGCATATTATTCGGTGATATCACCTGAAGGTTGTGCCGCAATTTTATGGCGTGACGGCTCACAGGCATCCCAGGCCGCAGAAGCACTGAAACTGACAAGCAAAGATTTACTAAAACTGGGACTGATAGACGAAGTTATACCCGAGCCGCTCGGCGGTGCGCATCGCAATGTTCACGATACCGTTTTTAACGTCGAGAGATATATTGTAAAAACGCTGCAGGAACTAAAACGTATCAGGATTGACCAGCTCATCAATACCAGATATGCAAAACTGCGTTCAATAGGTACAAGTACTGCGATAAAATCCGTTAGAGACAAGATAAAAGTGAAAGTAAAAGAAATTAAACCGAAATCAAAACGAATCCCCGCCAAAGTCCGAAATTAATAAACCAGCAGGTGAAGCTCCTGCATAATTCCTTAAAGCAAATCATTTTCCTTCCGCCCCATAAGATAAATATATAATTATTATAGGGCAGGCCTCCCTGCCCACCCTAATTTTATCTTATATTATCCGTTTTTAATCTCTCTCGGATCTTTGCCTTGTTCGATTGCGCTTATTTTATTTACTCTTCTTTGATGCCTGCCGCCGCTGAATTCGGTATTTAGCCAGACTTCCACCATTTTCCGCAGTAATACTTCGCCTACCTGGTCACCCGATAAACACAGGACATTAGAATCGTTATGATCTCGTGAAATTTGAGCGGTCAACTCATCATGGCACAATGCAGCTCTGACACCGTGTATTTTATTCGCCGCCATGCTCATTCCAATTCCGGTCGCACAGATTAAAATCGCCCTGTCGGCCTGGCCTTTCGATACCGCCGTCGCCGCTAAATACGCTTTATCCGGATAGTCAACAGGATTACTGTCGTTGGTGCCGCAGTCAATACTTTCATGGCCCAGTTCGGCGGCTATAGCCTTGACTTGTTCTTTCATCTCGTAACCACGATGATCGCTTCCAACCGCTATCTTCATATCACAAGCTCACCTATTCTTTTTATTACAGATTTTTCTATAAGCTTTGCACAGTTTTCGTAAGAATGTTTGGGTAAACCAATCGGATCAGGAATCTCTTTATTGTCTGCCAGTAAAAAGCAGCGTTTTTCCGCTTCGGATTCAAAAGCAATAACATTCGCCTGGTGCATTCTCTCCATTGCAAAAATAAAATCGCTTTCTTTAACAAGCTCCTTAGATAATCCCTGGTTCCTGTGCGTTTTTATATCTATTTCCTTAGCAGCACAAACTTCTATTGCTTCTGTGCTTGCTGGATAACCGGCCGCGTCCATAATGCCCGCTGAGCTAACTTTATAACCTATCTTCTCCAAGCCGTCAACCTTGCATTGTAATTTTTCCGCCAAATATTTCTTGAATATACCTTCGGCCATGGGACTTCGACATGTGTTACCCGTACAAACAAATAAAATTTTTACCTGTGATAATACTTCCAGTTCTAACTGTGAATACACACCTTCTCTTAAAACTTCAAGGCCGTTCTTACCTATCTTAGCAACGGTACTGCTTCTTTTATATTTGCACTGGCCTCCATCTATAATCAAATCGATTTTTCCGGCTAATTGATCAAGAACCTGCTCTGCATCAACCGCCGGAGATTGCCCGGTTATATTCGCACTCGGAACAATAACAGGACCGCTCGCCCGCTTTAGCAATTCAAGAGCTATCGCGTTATCCGGGCAGCGGATTCCAATTGAATTATCCCTGTAAAGGTTTTCAAAAACTTCACTATCAAGTTTGTTTTGCTGTTTATTAATATCATTCTGGTCCAATTCAAATACTATAGTCAAAGGCCCCGGCCAGGCGTTTTGAATCAATTTGAGATAGCGTAATCCAAGCGTGGGCACGTATTTATGGACATCTCTGCTTTCAGCGATTTGCAATGTATAGTATTTCTCGGCGGTTCTTCCCTTAATATCGCTGAGTTTTGCCAGCGAATCTTTTTTTACACTGCAGGCGATTCCATAAACTGTTTCTGTGGGAAAGGCGACCAGCCCCCCGGCATCGACTATCGCTGCAGCCTCTTCAATACCGGCCGAATCTATATTTGTAGCATCTAATTTTATAATTTTCGTTTCCATCGGCCAACACCATACAATAGAGACCACCCAATAGCAAGATTTTCCATTTTCATCTTACGGTTAATTGAGGATTTGAACAACAAATTGCAAAATGAATCATAGATCATACTTGATGTTGTTCATTGCAGAAAATATATGATTAGATTATTGTCTCGACCGAAAAAGAAATTCTGAGCGTGAATAATTAGATATTGACTCTTTTTTCAACCCCACCCGGAAGGTTCGATAATTCATTTTGCTCTATTTCTGTCAGATTGGCTCGTTTGCCTTTGAAATATTCAAAAAAAAATGAGCATTTGCTCCGATAAAAAAAGCTGTATCACCGTGATTGACCGGACAAAAAAAAGTTTTTCCGGAAAGTAACAATTATTGCCCAAATACACTAAACTATCCAGATTAACGTTGCCGATAAAAAGCCAATGATGGAACAATAATAAAAGGAGAAAGTTATTATGCAGACGTTAATTGAGCAGCGTACGGATAGCAGAAATAAAGTATCCTGGCCCGTCAGTGTATGGATTCCTGAGGCCAATAGATTTTTTAACGGCCGAAGTTGTAACATCAGCAAAACAGGTGTTTTCATTACACTTCCTTTGACAACACCCATTCAGACAGGTCATACAGTGGAGCTGAATTTTCCACGTACAGAACCTTTGGCACAGGAAAAAGGACAATTCGCTCGCATTAAAGCCGGTAAAGTTGTTAGGGTAGAACGCAAAAATCTGCTTGAAGAAGCAGAAATAGGCGTTGGTATCTCCTTTAATTAATCCATTTTAATGGTCGGATTGAAATAATTTTTAAGCAGTCTGTGGCTATCGGACAAGCGGGGCAATGAAAAAGTTGAGATTGGCGAGAAGTCGGCTTCTCGTCAGTCTTCTTTTTATGCGCCTTATACAACCTCTCAATATAATCGCCTCAAATCCTGCTTATCGCACGGCTAAGACACACTTACCGAATTGAAAATTCCGTGCAAATCAACGAATTCGCTGCTAAAATCATTTTTGTGAAAAAAATACCGGTAACAATTGAAAATAATAAAAGCACTTTGCAAATTCACGACTGTGGACTTGGTAAGTACGAGGAAATTCTGCAATTACAGCACGAATTACTCGATGAAAGACAACAGGACGAAATACCAAACACCGTTATTATCGTAGAGCATCCCGCGATTATTACGCTCGGCGCCCGCCAAAGTTTGAACAAACTTCTAATCAGCCGGGAAAAACTGGCAGAAAAAAATATCGATGTTGTTCAGATTCGCAGAGGCGGCGGTGTGACGGCACACAATCCGGGCCAGTTGGTTTTCTATCCTGTTATGAACTTACAAAAATTGAGACTCGGAATCAGTGAATATATCAGAGAGCTCGAAGCAATAGGTATAGAGCTGCTTATTGAATTGGGAGTTAAGAGTACAAGGAGAAAGGGATTTCCGGGCCTGTGGATTAGTGAAAGAAAAATCGCCTCTATCGGGGTCCGTGTCTCGAAATTTGTGACCTATCATGGAATGGCAATTAATATCCAAAACGACCTGAGCATCTTCGAGTTCATAAGGCCCTGCGGCCTGGAAAATATCGAAATTACTTCAGTGCTGAAGGAAACCGGTAAAAGTCACACGATGGTCCATGTTAAGAAAATATTATCTCAATTGCTTATGAAGCACTTCTCATGAATCGACAGGTAAACAAAACAAACGAGAAAATAAAAGGCTCATCGCGAAGACTGCCGCCCTGGCTTCGTAGGATCTTACCGGCCGGTGAAAATTTCCAGCAAACCGAAAATATCCTTAACTCGCTCGGCCTGGAAACGATATGCAGTAATGCAAACTGTCCCAATCGTGGTCAATGCTGGTCAAGAGGAACTGCAACGGTCTTGATCTTAGGTAACATTTGTACGAGGCATTGCGGATTCTGTTCCGTGGCTCCCGGCAAACCACAACCGCCGGACCCGACCGAACCGTCACGTTTGGCAAAAATGGCTAAACTAATGCAATTAAAATACATGGTTATAACCAGTGTGAACCGAGATGATTTGCCGGACGGCGGTGCAGGTCATTTCCGTGACTGCATCAACGAAGTAAGGCAACAATCGCCTCATATGAAATTTGAAATACTTACGCCTGATTTTCGAGACTGCCGGGAACAGGCACTGGATATTTTACGAGAATGCCTGCCTTTCGTTTTCGCTCACAATATCGAAACAGTACCATCTCTTTACCCTGTAGCCAGAGCGGGGGGGGATTATCAATATTCATTGAATCTGCTGAAAATGGCCCGTGAATACTTTGAAAATGTCCCAACCAAATCCTCAATTATGCTCGGACTGGGCGAGACCGACTCCGAGGTCGAGCAGGCATTGAAAGACCTGCGCAGCGTTGGTTGCCAGAGAATTACAATCGGCCAGTACCTCAGACCATCTAAAGACTCCCTTGAAGTTCTCGAATATATCAATCCCGACAAATTCGACTGGTGGAAGCAAAAAGCAATGGAACTGGGTTTTTCATGGGTCATGTCATCGCCGTTTGCACGGAGTTCGTATTTCGCAGAACAGGATAATGCTCAATAATACCAGACCAGGGACCTGTTACGGATTAACGTTCTTAGGCTTATACCGCCATCAGCAATTTACTCATTTACAGTCTTCTGATTTGTGCTATACTTTAATTGGAGCATGTTAATTTCTGTCTAAGAGGTATCTTTTCCGGGAGGGGGGAAATGAAACCCAAAGGCAAATCGGCACAACAGAAAAACAGGGGTGCGGTGTTTATTGTCTCTTTGATATTGATAATGATTTTTTCCACATTAGCCGTATCAATGGTCTCATTATCCGGCACCAACATTCAACTCGCCGAGAACCAGCGAAAAATCAATCGCTCGATAGCCTGTGCGGAATCAGGATTTGATATTATTCGTTATTGGTTAAGCCACGTCTCGATATCCGGGACGACTTCCCCGGCCGAAAGATGTAGTCAAATCGCGTACTCATTCCAGAACGAGCTGGCTGCCGAGGGCATCACAAATATAACCGTCTCATACGATGGCTCGAACATAATTATTCCAAATGTCACGCTTGATTCGGAAAATGCGAGCAGCTTCTCAGCCGTGATTACACCACTCGATACCGAAACACTCCGGATGGATGTCACAGGTACCTATGGCTCAATAACACGCACAATCAGGGCAAATTATTGTTTTGGTGAAAGAGGAAACACCGTGTTCGATTTCGGCGTGGCAACCAAAGGACCATTATCGTTAACCGGCAACGTCGATCTGGAAGGCTACAACGTCTCCGTAGAAGCAAGCGTCTATATTGAAAGCGATAATTCCAGTCTTGCTCTGTCAATCGTCGGCAACTCGCAAATCGCCGGTAATGTCAGCATAGTTAATTCCCTTGCTAATGTTGATTTGCAGGGTGGACAGGCCGGCATCGGAGGTGAGACCGGCCAGGATGCAATAGACAATCATGTTAACTTCGGTGTCCCGCCCAGTGAGTTCCCGGAGCCGGTCCCAAGCCAGTTCGAGCCATACGTCACAACGGTCATCGACGCTAATACAGACACGTCTTCCGATGCAACTTTCGAAAATGTCAGAATCCTGGCCAACACGAACCCTGACTTTTCCGGCCAGGTAGTGCTAAAAGGAATCGTATATATTGAAACACCCAATGTGGTCGATTTCGCCGGAGGTGCGGATATCACAGGATTAATTATCGGAGATGGAAGTGTTGACGATAATTCAGGCGAAAATCGGATTACATTCAGCGGTAATGTCAGCAGTCACCCTTTAACCGACCTGGCGGGCGAAGCTCAGTTTGACTGGCTCCAGGACCAGGCAGGTACGTTCGTTATGGCTCCCGGCTTTCACCTTTCGTTCGGTGGTAACTTTAATGCCTTATGCGGTGCGATAGCCGGCAACGGTATCGAATTCTACGGGAACGCCGGAGGAATAATCAACGGCTCGGTTATTAACTACTCCGGCGAACAAATGACACTCTCAGGCAACAGCGACCTCTATTTTAACCGTTCCGGCACAGATGATGCACCTGCAGGGTTTGTGCCGGAAATAGTTTTAGAGTATAAACCGGATTCTTATTCGGAACTGACGTTATAAAAGGCATGTTATAGGAACCAATACAATTGAAATCATGGCTTTCACCAATATGGCTGAGAGTTATTAAGTCTTAATATCAGCTCTCAGAAAATCGTTTCCTCCATTTTGCACATACAAAAAACGTTTCTTATATTTTAATTGGCAAACAGAAGTGATTTTTAATTCCCCCAGTTGTTTTTGTTTCTAAGGGGTGATAAATGGCATCTATAGCTACTAACACTAAACGCAATGGCGCTGTACTAATCATATCTTTGATATTTATATTGGTATTCTCTTCACTGGCTGTCTCTATGGCCGCAATATCAGGCACAAACGTTCAGTTCTCGGAGAACCAGCGAAAAATCAATCGCTCGATAGCCTGCGCCGAATCTGGATTCGATGTTATTCGCTTCTGGTTAAACCGCGTCTCGATATCCGGAATAGTATCCGAAGAACAAAGATTCAATTATATTGCAGCCTCACTTCAAAGCGAGCTTGCGGATGAATATATCACTAACGTCACTGCTTCCTATGACGGCTCATCAATAACCATCCCAAGTGTCACACTGAATTCGGAAAATGCAAGCAGTTTTTCCGCCGTGATTACACCACTCGATACCGATACGCTCCGGATAGATGTCACAGGTACCTACAGCTCAATTACACGTACAATCAGGGCAAATTATTATTTTGGTGAAAGAGGAAACACCGTGTTCGATTTCGGCGTGGCAACAAAAGGTCCTCTGTCGCTCACCGGTAATATCGAGCTTGAAGGCGTTAATGTCTCTGTGGAGGCAAGTGTCTATATTGAAAGCCAGAACTCCAATCTGGCCCTGTCAATCACGGGTAACTCACAAATAGCCGGCGATGTCAGCATAGTTAATTCCCTTGCCGCTGTTGATTTGCAGGGTGGACAGGCCGGAATAGGGGGTGAAACCGGCCAGGATGCAATAGAAAATCATGTCACTTTCGGTACACCGCCAAGTGAATTTCCCAAACCTAATCCTTCCTTATTTGAACCCTATGTCACATCAATAGTCGATGCCAATACAAATACATCATCAGATGCAACTTTCGAAAATGTCAGAATCCTGGCCAATACAAACCCTAACTTTTCCGGTCAGGTGACACTCAAAGGTATTGTTTATATAGAAACACCAAATATAGTTGATTTCACAGGAAGTGTGGATATCACCGGTATAGTAGTCGGAGACGGAAGCCTTGAAGACAATTCCGGCACGAATCAGGTCATTTTCCGGGGTGATGTTGAGAGCCATCCAATTACTGAGTTGCCGGAAGAGACACAGTTCTACGGGCTTCATGACCAAACGGGCACTTTTGTCATGGCTCCGGGATTTAACGTATCGTTCGGCGGCAGCTTCAATACCTTAAGCGGGGCAATAGCCGGTAACGGAATCGAATTCTTTGGAAATGCCGGAGGAATTATAAATGGTTCGATCATCAACTACTCCGAAGAAGAAATGACTCTGTCCGGTAATAGTGATCTCTATTTCAATCGTTCCGGGACAAGCGAGGCGCCTGCGGGTTTTGTGCCGGACATTGTATTGGTGTATAATCCCACCTCTTATACCGAAGTCATGTGACAGGTTGCAATTTCGCACCTAACAACATAAATAGAACCTTGTTTTCTTCAAATAGACCGATAACAAAATAATTGATGCACTTGATATAAACCTCTTTTGTATTTTTGTGAATACAACAAATGTTTATTATATTTTAAGTGGCATATTGAAGTGGTTAATAACGTTCATATATGTGGGACTATTCCGGGGAGGGAAAAATGGTACCCGCAATCAAATCAATTCATCAGAAGCACAGAGGTGCTGTACTTATATTGTCCATGATCTTTCTGGTTGTATTTTCCGCGCTTGCAGTCTCAATGGCCACAATGTCCGGCGTCAACACTCAGCTTGCATCTAACCAGCACAAAGTCAATTCCGCTCTGTTAGCGGCTCAATCCGGCCTGGAATGCGGAAAGTATCTCATCGCTAATATCCCGACGTTACCATCGACGGGACAAAATGTCGTATCCGATTCGGAAGCCGACCAGGTCTGGAACATTCTCTGCCAGCATCTTCGGGATACCGCTCTCGACGGGCAGACCGTTCCGTCGGCCGTCGGCTTCAGTGATTCAATAGGAAGCGGAGACGAGATTATCACTGTGCCGCTCAACTACGGCAGCGCCAATACGAACTTTACGCTCAGATTCTACCGATATGATGACAGTCCGCAGGTAATCAAACTTCAATCAACAGGGACCGGGGCAGAGGCGACCAGGCAAATAAACATAGATATGCAAGTCACAAAAGATAGTGAAGTATTAAGGTATGCTGTAGCCAGCAGGGGCAGAATGTGGCTGACCGGAGAATCGACAATATACGGCGATATTTTCAGTGCATGGGATCGCCCTGAAATATCACCTTATAACATGACCAGCGACTCAAGTGTGCTCGGCACAATTAATACAGTCCTCACACTGGATCAAATTAAGAGCCAATCTTACCAGTTGGAGACACTCGACGCATACGATAATCCGATTGATGCCAATGGCGCCCCGCTGGGCGGTGATTACGAAGACCGGTATTACAGTCCCAACGACGAAGTCCAGGCATATCATGAAGGTATTAACTATGAGCAGCAATCTCAGGACATGCCGGGCATGGATATATCCGATTACAACACGGATGAATACGATTCGGGTCTGGTTAATATACCCTCGACTTCGCAAAAGGAGGTCGAATACTTTCCTCATGCGGCGGGTAATTATAACTACCCAAGAGATGGAACGCCAAGTTATACATCGAACAGAAAACTTACGCGGTACGTTTATGAAAACGAGACTTATACGAACGCGAAACTGGCAAGCAATCGAAATGCGTTATTTAGAAACTGCACTTTCGAGGAAGTATTGTACGTCGATTGCAGCAAGAGCACCAGTTACTACTATAATAATGTCCGCTTTGAAAACTGTACTTTCAACGGCGTGATCGTTACCGAAGTGCCGCAAACATTCAAATGGCAGAACAATTGTCTTTACTTCACCGGGGAAGCTAATTTCGAAAACACATCCAGCGTGCAGGAAGCTACTATCCTTGCCCCGCATTTCAACGTTAACCTCGGAAATACCAACCCGGAAGTAACAGAGAACAACATACTTACCGGTGCAATAATAGGGGGGATTGTTGACGTCCGGGGAAATGCGCAGATTTATGGTACTATAATTTCGATGTGTGACACGACCGTATGGTCGTCCGGATATGTGACAAATATCGGCGCTACTCTCGACGACGGTGGCTCCGAAACGACCGAACTGGGTGACATCGGTGTAATCAGTATTACGCCCGACCAGGACCAGATGTTACCGAGCGGTATTACAACTCCTATCGTTATCAGGCCTGTGCAGGGTACATATACAGAAGGATAATCTAAAATCCGGTATTTATAGAAAAAAGTTTGATCAGATCCAAAAATGACACATATTATTAAGAGGGGAATAAAATGAAAAAGTTAATTCTCAATACGCTCATAGTCGCATTTTTCCTGACGGGACTATGTGTGATCGGTGTTAACACAAGTTTGGCTTCCAGGTTGTCTGATTATCAGATAATTGCTCAGGTTGAAGACCCGAACGAACCGGGACCGGAGATGGTGCTCGGTAGCATTCAACTGGCATACCTTGAGGAAGATCCGAATGAACCCGAACCTGAGCCGGCGCCGGAAATCGTGTTGTATGACCTGAAGCTCGTTTATCTTGACGATGATCCGAACGAACCGATGCCGGAACCGGACCCCGAATAGTTAACGGAGAACCAAAAGCGTAATATAAAAGCTCTTTAGGCATCATTGATCGTGACTTTATCGTAAGGAGTATTGCTTTTTGCAATTGCGGTTTGCTCTGTAAAATCGCTGTGGAAAAAAGTACCTGTGCAAATTTTGTTTCGTAAACAATATTAAAACAATACGCTCGGGGACCTTTGTGATCTGATAGCGCAAAGATCCCCTTTGATTTCGATATACATCGTGTACCTATATACGTTTCGTTATCAGAGGTGGAATTTCCTAAAAAAAGTTAACCACTGAAATCATAGACGTTTAATCAAAACAGCCAACTTAAGGCAGGCCCGCCTGTGCGATTATAACTACAATCAGTTAAAAATCTTTTTTAGCTGCTCTTGTTGATTTAATCAAAACAGATTTTTCCCCGAGAATTGCATGGAGCAAGTCAATTTTCCTGTTTTAAACGCATAGAAACGAATAAAATACAAAAATACATAAGCTTGGCCGGATACGAAAAAACTTTTTTGTTTTTTTAGCATTTTGGTTTGAGCTGCAATCGTGTATGATTTGAGGTCTTAACAAATAAAATTAACGGAAATAATATGGTGGGTAATAATAACATATTAACTTTTAGTACTGATTGGCTCTCTGGTATGACTGAAGAAGAGTCTGCCGGCATCGAATCGTATTTGTACAGCGATGATGACCAGTTACATCACAAAAAACTTGAACTCAAACATCCGGAAGTAATCGGCATTCTACCGGTTCGTAATGTCGTTGTATATCCGGGCACCGTAACGCCGTTGGCGATAGGCAGAAAAAGAAGCAAAGCCCTTCTTTCCGATGCCGACAACAACGAATCCGTCATAGGACTGCTAACCCAGCGAAATCCGAACGTCGATGTTCCCGGTTTCAAAGATTTGTACTCGGTCGGAACCACTGCATCGATTCTCAAGGTCATAAAATTGCCCCAGGGCTCAATGCACGTTGTGGTCCATGGTATTACTCGTTTCAAAGTAATAGAAAGATTAGGCACAAAACCTTACCTGAAAGCCAGGGTAAAATACCTTGACGTTAAGGTGAGAATGACAAAAAAGCTCCAGGCGCTCATCGTCAGTGTACGCCAGGCAGCCAACCGCGTTATCGCATTAAGCCCGAATGTGCCCGAAGAGGCGTCCGTGCTGCTGGAAAATATCGAAAATCCGTCGGCGCTGGCCGATTTCTTAGCGGCGAATCTCAGTCTCGATATCGCAAAAAAACAGCAATTGCTCGAAGAGCTTGACGCAACCAAACGCCTGGAACAAATATCCGTTGTCCTCGCTCATCAACTGGAAGTTCTTGAGCTAAGTCATAAAATCCAGGGACGTGTAAGAGAATCGATAGACAAAAACCAGCGGGAATATTTTCTGCAGGAACAGCTCAAAGCAATTCAGAATGAGCTGGGCCAGAAAGATCTCAGAACGGAAGAGCTCAAACTAATCGGTCAGAATATCGCAAAAGCCAAGATGCCTAAAAATGTCGAGGAAGAGGCGCTTCGTGAGCTGGACAGGCTAAGCAAGATACCGCCGGCCTCGCCTGAATACAGTGTCATTCGGACGTACCTGGACTGGGTCTGCGAACTGCCCTGGTCCGTCCAGACCAAAGACCAGCTCGATATCAACAAGGCCCAGCGCATTCTCAATAGCGACCACTACGACCTGACCAAAGTCAAAAAACGCATCCTCGAATTCATGGCCGTTCGCAAGCTCAATCCCACCGGCAAAAGCCCCATCCTCTGCTTTGTCGGCCCGCCCGGCGTGGGAAAAACATCGCTCGGCAAATCCATCGCGCGGGCCATGGGAAGAAAATTTGTCCGTATTTCGCTCGGCGGAATAAGAGACGAGGCCGACATCAGGGGGCACCGAAGAACATACATCGGCGCTTTACCCGGCAGGATTTTACAGGAACTGCGAAAGTGCAAAAGCAAAAACCCGGTGTTCATGCTCGATGAGCTGGACAAAATAGGCAGTGACTTCAGGGGCGACCCGTCAAGCGCGCTGCTGGAAGTGCTCGACCCGGAACAGAATTTCAGTTTCACCGACCATTACCTGGACCAGCCTTTTAATCTGACCTCCGTCATGTTCATCGGCACTGCAAATTATACCGAGCCGGTCCCGCCCGCGCTGCGTGACAGGATGGAAGTTATCGAGCTGCCCGGTTATACCGAAACCGAAAAGCTCAAAATCGCGAAAAAATATCTCATCCCTCGCCAGCTCAAAGAGCACGGCCTGAGTAGAAACCGCTGTACAATGAAAGACGATGCGACACTCGCAATAATCCAGGGCTACACGCGAGAGGCCGGTGTGCGGAATCTCGAAAGAAATATCGCCGCTGTTTGCAGAGCCATTGCGACCGAAATTGCCAAAGGCAAAAAAAGACGGGCAACAATCACCAAAAAAGACCTCGCAAAAATCCTGGGCCCCGCCCATTTCGAATCGGAATTGGCCCTGCGAACGGGAATACCCGGCGTCGCCACGGCATTGGCCTTTACACCCGTCGGCGGGGAATTGCTCTTTATCGAGTCTGCATCCATGCCCGGCAAAGGCCAACTGCAGCTAACAGGTCAAATCGGCGATGTGATGAAAGAAAGCGCCCAGGCGGCGTTTTCAATTGTAAAAGCGAATGCCAAAAAGCTTGATTTCGACAACGATAAATTCAGCAAATACGATTATCATATTCATGTTCCCGCAGGGGCGATTCCCAAAGACGGTCCGAGTGCCGGTGTGGCGATATTCACATCGCTGGTAAGCCTGCTGCTGAACAAACCAACCCGTCCGGATGTGGCAATGACCGGCGAAATCACCCTGCGAGGTTTGGTCCTGCCGGTCGGTGGTCTGAAGGAAAAAATCTTAGCTGCCAAACAGGCCGGTATAAAAACCGTCATCCTGCCGGCAAGAAATAAAAAAGATATTCCCGAGGTCCCCACCGAAGCAAAGAAGGGTATGCAGTTTAAGTTTGTTAAAACCACGGACGAAGCGCTCAAAATTGCTTTAGACACATGAGTACCTTTATTGAAATAATATCACAAGACCAACTGTTTAATCATTCCTATTGTTTAGATCCCTCTTTGAGTACCACACGATTCGTGGATTTTCGAAATCCACATCGTCAATATATAAATACTCTGTTCTTGCCATCAGGGTCATTTCATCCGGAAAATACAACCAGTCTGACAGCGACCATTCTATTCGGAAATCCCCGAAATTTATGTAGATGTTATCAGCAGCGCCCTCGATAGGCTCAAACACCTTCCCCGAAGATTCAGCATATTTTCTATCGACGTTATCCCAAATATAATAAACATATTGAGCCCCCAGGAAATTAGATGCATGATATGATTGATCCAGCCTTGGCATAATATGTTCAATAATCTTTACGGCAATTTTCACATCCTTCCTTTTGATCAGTACAAATCTACCGAACGGAGCCCTGATGGCATTTTGACTTAAACCAGTCGTGAGTGACTTATAATGCGTATTCAGAAATGTGAGGTTTTTTATTTCATTTTCTAATGAGTTGTTTGTTGATTGATAATCCTCCACGAGAATCCGAAGACTCTTAATTTCCTCCCTGAGAGCATCGTTTTCTGAAACCAATGTTTGAATTCTATCATTAGTCTCTCTTTCAGGAGTAGAGCGACACGAATACGCAACCGTGGATATAATAACAAGCATAAAAACGAATCGATAATTCATAACTCACCTGTATTATGAGTGTGTTAAAATAATTCATCTATCTTTTCGAATAACCGATACACAAAATATAGTGTGTCTGTGCGAGCCAGACATAATTTACATCGATACAAAAGAAACTTGCTTTCTGTTTCATGATAAATCACTTCCGCACTCGCTAAGCCCAACATCCTATATTCACACAGATACTCAGCGAATATTTTAGATCCTATTGATAAAAAGTTCCACGCCTATTTTTGTTGAGTTGAATGCGAAATTTTCTTTCGGAATTTCTGTTGGATATACCAAGACCAACTCTTCTATTTCCGTCCTGTCGAACTTGGCAGGAAGCGAATCGATTTTAGAACAAAAGAATAAATCACATGTATGATAATGCACATCTTTATATTTATAAATGTTGGGAAATGATCCCAAATATTTCAATTCGCCGAGGTCTATATTCAATTCCTCCTTTATTTCTCTTTTCAGCCCGTCTTCCGCGGATTCTTTCGGATCAACAAATCCGCCCGGCAAATCCAGCTTTCCCTTTTCAGGCTCCCGGCTTCTAACGACTAACAGAATCTTTTGTTCGTATTGCAATATAACAGCAACCGCCGTAGCGACATTTTGAAAAAAGGTAAAGGAACACTCCCTGCATTCGAACTTTTTTATACTATCGAAAATTATGTCCCTCGAACCACAGCACGGGCAATAGTTGAATTTCTTCATAATCTCCCTTAATTGATCGTCAATTTCTCAATGGAATTTATCACCTTTACCACGTCCGCCATCTCGGCCACATCGTGGACGCGCACTATGGAAACACCCGCAGCGGCACAAAGGGCGACCGTTGCGGCGGTGCCGTATATTCTCTGGTCCGGATTTTCTCTGCCGGTTATTTTACCGAGAAAACTCTTGCGACTGGTTCCAACAAGCACCCGATAGTTGGTGGCGACAAATCTATCGACATTTTTCAACAGCAATAGATTATGTTCGAGCGTTTTGCCGAAGCCTATGCCGGGATCTATAAAAATTCGCTCCTTCGGTACACCATAATGCTCCGCCCGTTTTGCCCGGCTTAGAAGAAACTCAAGGACATCACCCACCACATCATTATATTTCGGTTCGACCTGCATCGTCGCGGGTGAACCCTGCATGTGCATCAGAACAACCGGCACTTCATGCCCGGCGGCTAATTCAGCCATTCGATCATTGTTCAACGCAGTTATGTCATTTATCATCGCCGCTCCCGCCTCAAGGGCGGCTCCGGCAACTTCGAGATTGTACGTGTCAATACTGATCGGGACATCTGTCTTTTCACAAAGCGTTTTTATTACCGGCACGACCCGCTCTATCTGCTGCTCAGTCGAAACCGATGCAGAGCCGGGCCGGGTTGATTCGCCGCCTATATCTATTATCGCAGCCCCGTCGGCGACCATCTTAAGTCCGTGTTCGATGGCTTTTTCCGTGTCAAAAAATTGTCCGCCGTCACTGAATGAATCCGGCGTGACGTTCAGGACCCCCATCACAACACAGCCTTCGGAAAAATCCAACCTTCCTCCCGGCCACCGGACAATATTTTCGCCGACTTTTTTCATTTTTCTGTCACTTTGAAGCCGATCCCGCTTAGCTTTTTGGCCAGGCCGCCGCCGGTACCTTCAATAATGATTTCGGTATTCTGAAATTCTCTTCGGACGGGATAGTTTTTTCTGAGGTTATCGAAGAATTGACCTCTTTTTTCCGCCGGCTCATCCAAAACCTGTCGAAGTCTCATATCATCCCGGTCAATACTGTAAACTTTTCGCACTGCTTCCAATAAAGCATCCTGCTGGTTCCCTGATTTCGGATTTAATTCGATCACTTTCACATCAGGTTCGGGCAAAAAATCTTCAATGTCAAATTCAGGCTCAATCCCAAAAAACTCACATGCCGATTTGTATATCATAATCATGCCGGCGATTTTGCCGTCCAGCGAGTAACCGGCGATATGCGGTGTGCCGATATCTACCATCTCCAGAAGCTCCGTCTCGATATTCGGCTCATTCTCCCATACATCGAGTGCTACAGCACGCAATCGTCCGGCCTGTATCGCCGCCTTTAAGGCCATACCGTCAACGACACTGCCGCGTGATGCGTTAACAAACACACATCCGGTTTTCAGCGAATTGAAAAAACCCTCGTCGGCTAAGTGGAAAGTTTTATCAATACCCTCGAAAGTCAAAGGTGTGTGAAAAGTAATAAAATCACAATCGAAAAGTTCCTGTATAGGAAGATATTTCGCATCGTCGGTTTGCCTGTATAAAGGTGGGTCATTCAGAAGGACTTCCATCCCCAAAGCCCTGCATTTTTCAGCTACCCGGCTTCCGACGTTGCCGACACCGATTACACCTATAGATTTGCCTTCGAGACTGATTTTGTGCCTGCTTCCAATTTCAAGCAGGGCGGCGATGACATATTCAGCGGCGGAATTCGCATTCGAGCCGGGCGCCGATGCAAAGCCGATACAATTACGCCTGAGAAAATCCAGGTCGATATGGTCGAAGCCGATAGTGGCGGTCGCAACGAAACGTACCTTGCTGCCGGTTAATAAGTCTGCAAATACGGGTGTAATGCTGCGTACTAAAAGAACATCCGCATCGGCGACTGCATCACGCGTTATTTCCCGGCCTCCGATAGCTTCGACGTCGCCTATCGAAGAAAAGCACTCCCGGACGAACGGGATATTCGCATCTGCGATAATCTTCATAATTATACCTGAAAATCACAATATTATTGGTAGTTCGCTCTTATTTTAGCCAAAAAGGCACCATTTGCACGCATCTTTCTGTCTATTCGAGCATTTTTCATATAGATTCCGGAATCCGGGAAAATGAGGAAAATTTGCTTTTTTTTATTTTTTTACTTGTGTTGTTATGGGCATATGCCCATAATATATATAGAAGGATATTGTGGAAGTTCACTTATGATAATGAGCTTCTATTAGAAGTAAGAAAACTAACGGGTTTAAAAAATGAAGATATATCTTGATTGTATTCCCTGTTTCATCCGCCAGGTACTCGATTCGGTGAAAATGACAACGGCGGACGAAAGTATCCGGGAAACGGTATTACGGGAAGCTTTAAGATTAGCAGGCAATATGGACTATCGAACAAGTCCGCCGGCAATGGCCCAGCAAATGCACCGATTTATCCGAAAGACGACCGGCGTTGAAGATCCCTATCTTGAAAAAAAGAATCATTTTAACAAACAAGCTTTGAGCTTATACCCTGAACTAAAGGAGAGGGTAGAATCCTCTTCCGATCCTTTGGAAACGGCGGTTCGATTAGCCATCGCGGGAAATATTATCGATTTGGGCGTGAATTCGATATTAAAGGAAGGTCAGATCGAACAAACCATCGCTAATTCACTGACAGACAAGCTGGACTTGGAAGCGCTGCAGCGGTTCCGTAATGCAATCGAAAAAGCCGAGAAGATTCTTTATTTGGGTGATAACGCCGGCGAAATCGTCTTTGATAGACTCTTAATAGAACAATTGCCATACAAAAAAGTCACTTTCGTTGTCAAGGGCGGCCCTGTTTTGAATGATGTCACCATCGAAGATGCCCAGATAACAGGCATAACGGATTTTGTAGAAGTCGTCGATAACGGTTCGGATGCCCCCGGTACGATTTTAGAGGATTGTTCGGAAGATTTTCGCCAATGGTTCGAGCAATCCGACCTGCTCATTATCAAAGGTCAGGGAAATTTTGAAACTCTAAACGATGTTAGGAAAAACAAGTTTTTTTTGCTTCAGCCGAAGTGTTCCGTTCTTGCCGAACATTTAGACTGTAAGATTGGCAGTTTGGTGTTGGCGGATTTGTGAAACGATTAAATCTTTATAAGGAGAATTATTATGCCAAGAGGAGATGGAACAGGACCGGCCGGGCAGGGAGGTGGCGGTGGCCGGGGTGTGGGCAGAGGGCAGGGACAAGGCAGAGGGCGAATGGGTGGGCCTTTCGCCGCAGGACCCGGCGGAAATTGCACATGCCCGAAATGTGGTTGTAAGGTTCCACATGTTGCAGGTCAGCCGTGTAATCAGAAGGCCTGCCCGCAATGTGGAACGCAAATGTCAAGACAGTAAACAAGAACTTTTTTTGAAAGGAGAACTATCATGCCACGTGGAGACGGAACAGGTCCTGCAGGTATGGGACCAATGACAGGAAGGGCGGCCGGATATTGTGCCGGTTATCCGGCGCCCGGTTATATGAATCCAATCGGCGGTAGAGGTTACTGGGGCAGAGGCGGTGGCCGTGGTCGAGGCGGCGGACGAGGCTGGAGAAACCGATACTATGCGACCGGCTTACCCGGCTGGGCGAGAGCACCGTATGGTTATCCGGCATGGGGTCCGGTTGCTCAGCCTTTGCCGTTTTATCCGGGCCCGGGCGCTCCGACAGCAGCACCTGAGCAGGAACTTGCCGGCCTAAAGGAGCAGGCTCAGTATTTCCGGGATGCGCTTGACGAAATAGGTAAACGCATCGAAGAATTAGAGAAAGCAAAACAGCAGGAATAAAAGAAGGTCACGGAAGACCTTCCTTCTTAGCGGTAAGGATCTTAATTAAAACGGATAACTTATGGAAATTTTAGTTAAATACGACAATGGTCACCGCTTCACGGCGACCTGCAAGAAGCACACTGTAAGCACCGGCCGCGGCGACGATGGTAAAACCGAGCGAGACGGGATGTGGCCGGCTCAGCTCTTTTCTGCGTCCATTGGGATGTGCATCGGCGGTTATATTGTTGAATACTGTGAAAAGCAGGGTATTGATTGTAAGGATATTACGATTGAGCTATCCAGGCGCTCAGAACGCTATCCACCGGATGCCTCGCCATTAGGACTCGAACTATCGCGTACTACGAGATTAGATGTCAAAATACATCTCGGTACAACAATGTCCGAACAACAACGCGAGAAAATATTGGAAGCGGCGGATAGCTGTCATATTACCAAAAGCATCAGAGAAGGAATGGAAATCGCCTGTTCCCTGGTTGAATCTTAGTGTTATTGGCCGGTGATATATTGTTATAAATTCGGTACAAAAATTAAGAGCTTGATATGGAGGTATTCAATGCCGATATTCGAATACAAATGTCAAAAGTGTGGCCACGTGACGGAGTTTCTGGAAAAAAGCGGCGGCAGGCAAAAACACGTCTGCGAGCGCTGTAAAAGTCCGGATTTACAAAAGCTTTTTTCAGGCTTCTCCATCGGACAAGCCGACAGCTCCTCGTCGCGGGGCGGTGGATCATGTCCGACGGGTAATTGTTCACTTTAGAAAGGATGTCCTATGAAAATCGCTATACCCGTAACCAACGGCAGACTATCACTGCATTTCGGTCACTGCGAGCAGTTTGCCATCTTTGACGTTGACCTCGAAAATAAAAAGATAACAGAACAGGATTTGATGGCCCCGCCTGCTCATGAGCCGGGCGTCCTGCCTCAATGGCTTTCAGGCTTACAGGTCGAATTAGTCATCGCCGGCGGAATGGGCCAGAGAGCCCAGCAGCTTTTCGCACAAAATAATATCGAGCTTATCGTGGGGGCCGCCGATACTAAGCCGCAGGAACTTCTCGAACAATACATGAACAACGAATTGCAAAGCGGACAAAATATTTGCGATCATTAAAGAGTAATACAGGATATGCCCAGACCGAGAAATTGCAGAAGAATTGGTTGTATGCCGCAGGCTAATTATTACAAGCCGCAGGGAGTCCCTCTTTCTGCTTTGCAATACGTCAACCTGACTTACGACGAGCTTGAGGCAATCCGCCTGGCGGATCTCGAAGGTATGTATCAGGAAAAAGCGGCGGAGAAAATGAACATATCACGTCAGACTTTCGGCAGAATTATAGAATCCGCACACAAAAAAATCGCCGACGCCTTAGTAAACGGCAAAGCCCTGTCAATCGAAGGAGGAATCATAGAATTAGATAATACCGTCCCGTCTCACGGCCCGCATCACGGCCGGGGCGGCCACGGGCGGCATGGCCGTCATGGACGCTGCCGGTAAAAAAAGATTTATAATTCGAAGCCTGCAATCTCGGTCCCGCAACTGGGACATTTCGAGTCCTTTATGTTATTGGCGGCAATTTGATAACCGACGCGTTTGATCAACATCCGGTCGCAGTTATAACAGAACGTACTTTCCGATTTCGACCCCGGCACATTACCGAGATAAACGTAATGCAGACCTGCGGATTTGCCTGTCTCGTAAGCCCTTTCCATACTATCAAGCGGAGTAGATATCGAATCCAGGTATTTATACTGCGGATGGAATCTGCTGATATGCCAGGGGACATCCTCCCCGGCGTTGTTGACGATAAAATCTGCGAGGGCCTTTACTTCATCCTCGGAATCGTTCTGCCCCGGCACCAGCAGCGTGGTAATTTCGAGCCAGATATTCGTTTCTTTTGCAATATAGCTGATCGTATCGAGGACCGGCTGCAAACGCGCCTTGCACAGCCGCTTGTAATAATCCTCACTAAACGCCTTCAAATCAATATTGATTCCATCGAGCCAATCTACGGCAAAATCAATCGCCTCTTTTGTCTGGTAACCGTTACTGACAAAAACATTCGTCAGGCCGTGCTCTTTTGCCAGCCGGCCGCAATCGTTACACAGCTCCATAAAGACGGTCGGCTCGGTATAAGTATAAGCGATACTCTTACACCCGCTTCGTATGGCGGCTTCCACTATCCACTCCGGGCTTATCGCCTGCCCGTCGATTCGCCCGTCCTCGATAGCTGCCTGGCTGATTTGCCAGTTCTGGCAGAATTCGCAGCGGAAGTTGCAGCCCATCGTAGCGACCGAGAAGCTCCGCGAGCCGGGCTGGAAATGAAAAAGCGGCTTCTTCTCGATAGGGTCGGGATTGGCCGAGCAAACCTTGTAATAATTGAGCGAATACAAAACTCCGGCAATATTCTGCCGCACACAGCACCGTCCCAGTTTCCCATCTTCAATTAAACACCGCCGGCTACATAACTTACAACGAACCTTGTTATCCTCGCCGGATGGTTCCCACAATACCGCCTGCCTGAGATTTTTTTCTGTGCCCATTGTTCTATCCAATCTAAATCCGCTTTATTTTTCCGGATAAAATATATACAATAGTCTAAGTAAAATCAACTACGCAGATAAAAGTCGGACCATGTTGATTTTAATAAAGAAACCGGCACTCATTCAGGAGCTAAGGTTGTTATGTCCGTCTGTGCGAAATGCCAGCCATAATCAATATCCAATAAAAGGAACACCTATGTCAGTTCGTGTCAAATTGGATGATATAATCGAAGGATTGGAATCCCAATCGGATGAAAGTTTTTCGTTCCTGAATAAAAAAACCGGCGAGATCGTTCTGATTAGCGACTACGATATGCGTGCCGCCGAGAACAACGATCCTATCGAAGATTTCCCGGAATGGGAGCGGGACCAGATAATTATCGCCAGGGAAATCATAGCTGAAACCGGCGATTATATTCATCTGCCCTCGAAGTATGACATCGACGAATACAGGATAATGGAAGATTTTTGCTGGTCGCTGGATGACACTAAAAAAGGCGAATTCCTGCATGGTTTGATAGGAGGTCCCGGCACATCTCGAAGGTTCAAGGACGCCCTTTACAAGTACGGCATCGAAGAGGACTGGTACAAGTACCACAGTGCCGCCATAAAAGATATCGCCGTCGATTGGTGCAAAGAAAACAAAATCGAATTCGATGAGACATAATCCGGAGATTCAAAGAAAATATTAGCCTATCTTTGTCTTTTTGATATAATCTAACTCAGAAAGGTCATGACAATGATAACCGAAAAAGACAAAGAAGTCATATTAAAATATGCTAAAAAGTATAATGTCTCGGCCGTCATTTTATTTGGCTCCATGCTAAGAGAAGGCGAAAAAGCCAACGACTTCGACTTAGGCGTCAAAGGCATACGGCCGGAGTTATTCTTCAAGTTTTACGCCGAGCTTTTCAAACATTTGTCCAGACCGGTCGATCTTGTCGACCTTTCCAGAAAATCACTTTTTAACGACCTAATAGAAGATACCGGGGTAATAATCTATGGGTAAACTCCCTCAGCAAATCCTTGCCGAAAAACAGAACGTCGAGGAAGCATTAGATAATCTCAATATCGCCCTTGATAGAACGAATAAATCTACCATTGAATTGGCAGCAATTGGAACATTCCTTCATAATATCTATAATGGAATAGAAAACATATTAAAACAGATAACTCATCTTAAAGGTATTGAAATACCTAAATCTGAATCATGGCATAAAGACCTGATAAATCTTTCGGTATCTAAAGGGATTATTTCGGAGGAATTGTCCGACCAGTTATACGAATACCTTACATTCCGGCACTTTTTCATCCACTCTTATGGATTTATGCTCGAGGAAAAGCATCTGGAAGGTTTGGCAACAAACATTCACGATATTTGGGTGCAATTTGTAACTGAGATTTCATCATCGCTAAAACAATAAAGCAAATCGCCACCGATTGGTGCAAAGAAAACAAAATCGATTTCGATGAATAAAAAGTAGGGTACGATGAAATTGCACCACTTTTCTTCCAATGCCATTCCTGCGTAGGCAGGAATCCAGAATAATCAAGTTAAAACCATCCACTTCATTCGTTTCGCCCCATTGGGCAAGCTCATTTAGTGGTTGCCACCTGGCGTCATTCCTGTGCAGGCAGTCTCGTTAGGAATACCTTATGGCGGAATCCGGAATAATTTTATACCTCTTCACATTTTAATCGAAGGGTGTCATTCTGAGCAAAGCGAAGAATCTGGGCATCGATAGCCAGATGTTTCGCCTGTCGGCTCAACATGACAACTCTGCAATATATGTGTAATACGTATTAAGTTTACTCATTCTTGATCTTCCGCCCCATAGATTCCTTATAGCCCTTAGTAAAATGCCAGCCACATTTGCCTTCATTGGGATCATGCCCCGAAGGAATGGGCCAGGATTGTATCGTCTCATTCTCCTTACCATCTACGTTTTCGTGTGTACCTTGATGCGAATAATGTTCTTCCCATATCGCCAATAAAACCTTAAAATGCTTATTAGGTAAAATGCCCTTCCAATCCATGATAGTCTCTGTGAATTCCTCTTCCCAATCTGTAAGATCGTCATTGGCATTAACTTGCAAAATGTCGATAATCATTTGTCGTTGTTGTTCAACTCTCTTCATTGCGTGAACTCTTTTTTTATACCTTTCCAAAAACCTCTTCAAATCCTCTGTATCATATTCATTCCTGCACCAAGACAATCCTTTATCTGTTAAATCCCTTTCAAATGCTTCTTGCCCGCTTTCCAGTAAACTCTTAAAAACAACAATAAGACTTGTACTTAACCAAATTAATGTAACTATGCCCCAGAATGTACTCATTTTAAATTATATCCTCTTTACGGATCTTTCTATGAGCCTTATGTAATCCTTATCTTCAACAATTGATAGGATGGGCAACTCATTTTGCCCATGCTGTTAATTCACACGTCAACTCTCAACGTTTTCATTTTCGTGTAGTAAATTCGATGTCAAATCATCAAGCCAGAAACGCGAAGCGATATTTTTAAGGTGATACCAACTAACCAAATTTTCCGGCGGCAAATAAAATGGATAAGATTGAATAGGTCCGTCTGAACCGGCTGGACAATGGCCCAAGAAGTATCCATAGTCTAATTCCTTTGAAGTATTCCAAGATATTCTCTTGGTGCCAAGAAGTTTTATAAGTTTATGCATTGGATATTCGTTGCGCCAGGAATCCTTATTTTTGAGAATCCGAGGAGTCTTGTCGATCTCGACGCGCACTTTAATATTCTCTGTGTTTTCAGCCTTTCCAAATTTCTGTATGTCGAAGATTGTCTTTTCAGGTTTTCCAAGAGGAGCAGCCTGATGGAGTAAATTCCATTGATCGTCAGCATCAAAACATAAATATGTCCCCTTTTCTTCGTGGATATGATATTGAATCTCAATGGTTTTCTTTAGTCTTACTGTTGCCTCATCTTTTGTGTTACCATCACCGATTAAGTCAAGCTCAAGACAGTGTGCAACATAGTACGTTTTTTTGTACAGGATTATCGCCCATTTTGATCTTTTCATGATTCAAGACAATTCCCCATGATAAAAGGACTTTTTCCGCTATAAATATATCGGCTGCTTTTAAAAGGCATATAACCTGGTTAATTCCGGGATATTGAAAATACGTAGAACTACGTATTTTTTTTTGAGTTATTGGAATAAGAAATGGACTTTTGCCTAATTATGACAAGAGTAAAAGTTCAGTTGTCATAAACCACCATTTTTATACAGGATTAATTTGCCGGTTTCAGGGTTGAGGAAAAACTGCCGTTATTGTTTTTCCGTCCTTTTCGAACTCTACCTTGTTCGCGTATATCTTGAGAATTTTAAATCCATCTACCGTATCACCCTCGTAAGCAAATTCTCCCTGAACGTATATACTCGACTTGCCGCTCTCGGGAACGCAGATTGCTTCTATTCGAGGAGTTTCTACAGCGACTTCCGGCATCGGCTGGTTCGACCTCATTACCTGTGAAGGATATTCGCTCTTTTGAGCTGTTTGAGTATTGTAACGGCACTTAATAGGCTTTTCCGTATCGGCCTTTATAGCCATGGGTGTGTTTGTAACACGACAAACCATAATGATTACAAAGACGATACCAATAGCAAATAAAAATAGTAGTTCTGATTGCGTCTTTTCTTTAACAGACATTTTTTTACTCCTGAAAACCGTTTGCTTCGAGAGGACAGATAATATTTCCCGCTTTTGATGTATCGGCTGCTTTTGAAGGTCGTATAACTGAGTTAATTCCGGAAGACTTAAAATAAGTAGTTCTACGTATGCAGACGGATTTTGCTGATTCGATATATAATACGCGCAATACGTAATACGCAATACGCCCCCGCAGTTTTGTGAGTCAAAACTAAACGGCGGGGAGTTAAGGTCAATTTCACCTAAAAACGGGGATTTTGGTTGTATTAAGGCGGTTTTCAATTAGAATAGCATTTAGTATGTAGTATTTGGTATTTAGCATGTTAAATGAAAATGGCGGAGTGCAAATCAAGAATCTCATTTTTACATTCGAAACCCAGATGTTTCGCAAGCTCAACATGATAAAGTGGTTTTTTCCGCCGAAAGGCGGGGTTTTCGACAAATGTCGAGAGTTCTCTACAATTCATGGTGTTTTTTGCAAAACAAAGCCAATTTCAAGGCAGTCCACAGGATGCCTTACGGCAAAAACAGAACACATAAGGCAGTCCACAGGATCCCTTACGGGAAATATAGTAGAAAAAATGAAAAACAAACCCAATTTCAGAAAAGTCAAATCGTAATAAGTACATTATTAACAAGGGATTATCGCAGAAATGAGCGATTGGACACTTAGTAAAAACAAACCCAATATTAAGACAGAAGACGGAAAACGGAAGACAGAAAACCGTAGAAAAAAATGAAAAACAATTTATCCCCAAGGGAAGCCAATTTACCGGCCTGCGGCCGGAAATCCAAAGTACTAAACCTGTCCTGAGCGAAGTCGAATGGATCCTGAATACTAAACAAGACGAATTGCGTAAGCTCTTTGAAATAAAAAGATTATGGCATAAAAGCGGCATTTTAACGGTGTAAAAACAAAGCCAATTTGCCGGCCGGATGCTTCGACTCCGCTGCGCTTCGCTCAGCATGACAAATATGTGGATTCCTGTTTGCACAGGAATGACGCGTATCGAGGATCCAG
>CAZMZR010000019.1:0-45808 GCA_964570855.1 uncultured Pirellulales bacterium | reverse complement strand
GAAAAGAAGAAAATATTAAGGCATGGAAAAGGTTTTCTAAATCCTAAGATAGTAAGATCAACCACATTTTATATTATAACGACCTGTATTATACTCAGCGTAATTGCATGTATTTTAGCCATCTGGGATTTTGCAAATAAAGACGTATTTTGGAGAATGGTGGCTACATTTTCAGTTATAGCAATGGGGAGTGCATTATTTGCATTAATCAATAACATTTTTGGAAGTAAAGATTAAGAGGTAAAATATATATGGGTAGTTAGCCACGGGAAGTCTAACAAAGGTGGTTTTGTTTGCCTACATTTAATATTCACTCCTATCTATTCATAAATCCTCGCATCTGTTATTTTTACGGAGTTTGGCTTAATTTATTACAAATGCACGGTTAATCTTTAAAACGCAAAGCTTTCTTTCGCTTTTTTAAAGGAATTTTTGCCGGGAATACCCGATATCTGTGTATAATAGATCAACGGATTTATTTATGTCCGAGCTACAATCATGGGCCAGGTTGAAAATGCAGAACTTATCATGAATTCCTGCAAATAGAAGATGCAGGACTGCCGGGAGTGGTGACTATTCCAAACCATCAACGCAGAAGGGATGAAGAAATGATAGTATATTCAAAGATTTCACTGCCGAGAGCGATCCGCTGCTGTTTCTTAAGCGGATTGATATTGACAATTTTCATGGCCGGTTCTGCAGAAGTTGAGACTACTGTAGTAATCAACGAGCTGATGGCATCTAACAGTAACTACATCCAGGACCCGCAGGGCCAATACGACGACTGGATAGAAATCCACAACTACGGCACCGCCGATATCGATATCGGTGGTATGTACCTTACGGACGATTTGTCCGTTACGGACAAATGGCGGATTCCCGATAACAATCCGGCCCTGACCACAATCCCGGCGGGCGGTTATCTTTTGATATGGGCCGACAACGACATCGATGACGAAGGATTACATGCGAATTTCAAGCTCGACGCCGCCGGCGAAGAAGTCGGTCTGGCGGAAAGTGACGGCGTTACCCCGATTAACAACGTCACATTTGCCGGCCAGAGTACCGATATATCCTACGGCCGATATCCCGATGGGGGCCAGGATTGGCTTTTCTTTCCCAATGCTTCACCGGGCAGTGAAAATACCGGCGCTTATTTGGGCGAAGTGGCTGACACAAAATTCAGCCATAATCGCGGCTTTTATGATGAATCATTCTATGTCACAATTACTACCGAAACGGAAGATGCGGTAATATACTATTCCCTTGATGGTTCCGTGCCGGGTGAATATCACGGCCGGGCCCCGAGACGCACACTTTATACCGCTCCTGTTCTCATCGAGCGGACAACATGTTTAAGAGCCAGGGCGTACAAGGATGACTGGAAATCCTCGAATATTGACACACATACCTATATCTTCCCTGACGATGTGATTGAGCAGCCACAATATCCACCCGACTTTCCAACAATCTGGGGATCAATGAGGGCCGACTATGAAATGGACCCTGATGTTGTCAATGACCCGGCTTATGCACCGACCATAAAGGAAGACCTGCAAACAATTCCTTCAGTATGCATTGTAATTGATAACGACGATCTTTTCGGCTCCCAACGCGGCATCTATGCCAACGCCTCCGGAAGGGGAGTTGATTGGGAAAGAAAAGCGTCAATTGAATGGATCGACCCAATCAAAGTAACCGACTTTCAGGTTAATGCAGGTTTGAGGATGCACGGAGGAGTCGGTAGAACAAGTGGTATAAAGAAGTCACTGAGAATTGTTTTCAAAAACGAATACGGCCCTTCGCAGCTTAAGTTTCCGCTTTTTGAAGACACCAATGTGGAGAGCTTCGATTCACTGGTATTAAGAGCCAGCTGGAACTACTCTTACTTTGGTGACAGTACGTATTGTGAGGGTATAGGAACCGAACATACGCAGTACCTGCGAGATCAATTCGCACGTGATACGGCCAGGGACATGGGAGCTTTAACGCCCTACGGCAGGCATGTTCATCTTTACATCAACGGCCTCTACTGGGGCCTATACATACTGGCAGAAAGGCCTGATGACGGTTTCGCTGCAAACCATCTTGGCGGAGAGAAAGAAGACTATGAGGTGCTAAAGGCAAGTAATGGAACACCACTGGATATCATCGCAGGCAACCGAAATGCCTGGAACACACTGTTCAACATGGCGGCACAAAACTTAAGCAGCGCTGCGGCATACGAATCGATACAACAGTATCTTGATGTCCCCGCTATGATTGATTACCTTTTAATGATATACTTTGTCGGCAGCCGTGATGCTCCTGTTCTGCTTTGTAACGACAATAATCCTCGCAATTTCTATGTGATGCGAAGAAGAGAACCGACAGGCCCGTTTATATTTTTACCATGGGACGTTGAATGGTCACTCGAGTGGCCCGACTGGTGGCGCGCCAATCGAGTCGAGATTGTCGGGAGGGAAAATCCGCACTACCTGCTTAACAGACTTAATTCCAATTCCGAGTTCCGTATGTTGCTGGCAGACCACATTCACCGGCATTTTTTCAATGACGGCGCTTTAACAGCTGCTAATTCAATCGGCCGCTATCTTTTCCGGGCAAATGATATTGAACGGGCTATTGTCGGTGAATCTGCACGATGGGGCGACAGCAGAAGGTCCCGTCCTTACACACGAGACCTCGAATGGGTAGCCGAACGTGACCGCATGGTGTACGATTACTTTTCCATTCGAACGGATATTGTTTTGGACCAGCTCAGGCAGGCGGGCTTCTATCCGGACGTCCCGGCTCCCGAGTTCTATGTTAACGGCCAATCCCAGCATGGCGGATATGTTAACTTCGATGACACAATATCGATGGATACTGCAGAGGGAACCGCCTGGTATACGCTCGACGAAACTGACCCTCGTTTACCCGAGACGACAATCCAGGCAAGCAACCAGATGACATTGGTTTCCGAAAATGCATCTAAGCGGGTTTTAGTACCAACCGGTCCAATCAATGAGGACTGGAAAACCAGGGTGAATTATAGGGACTCGTCATGGCTGAGAGGCAGCGGCGGAGTTGGTTACGACACTGGAGCAGATTATAGAAACTTTTTTGATATCGATTTGTATGATCAGATGTATCAGAACCAAACCAGCTGTTTTATACAGATACCATTTAACATGCCACAAGATACTAATCAATTCAACATTATGACGCTCAGAATACGTTATGACGACGGTTTTGTGGCATACATCAACGGTGTGGAAGTTGCACGGCGAAATTTCACGGGGACGCCTGCCTGGAACTCCAATGCCGACGCAATTCACGATGACTCTGCGGCGGTCGACTTCGAGGACATCAATATCTCTCTACATCTTGACGCACTCCAAACCGGTGACAATATTTTAGCTATCCATGGTCTCAACGTTTCCTCAACAAGTTCCGATTTCCTGATTTCTACTGAATTAGTAATAATTCAAAGCAGCATAACAAACCCATCAGGCATCTCGAAGACTGCGATACAATATAATGAAGCTTTTCAGTTAACTTACAGCACTAATTTGAAAGCCAGAAAACTCAGCGGCAGCACATGGAGCGCGCTCAATGAGGCGATTTTTGCCGTAGGACCGGTAGCGGATAATTTGCGCATCACAGAGATAATGTATCACCCGCAAGGTCCTGCCGGGCAGGATGACCCGAACGAAGAGTTCATCGAGCTCAAAAACATCGGGGCAGAAACAATCAACCTGAACCTGGTAAAATTCACAAACGGAATCGATTTCACGTTTCCGAGCGCCGTACTCGCACCCGGCGAATATGTCGTCGTCGTACAGGACAGCAACGCATTCGAGGCCCGATACTCCACAGAACCGGGCACGGAAATTAATACAGCCGGTCAATATACCGGCAAACTGGCCAACAACGGCGAGCGAATCAGACTGGAAGACGCCATGGGCCAAACGATTCTGGATTTCAAATACAAAGACGGTTGGTATGACGGCGCCGATGGCCAGGGGCTTTCTTTAGCTATTGTTAACCCGGCCAATCCCGACACAAACAGTTGGGGCGAAAAAGAATCCTGGCGGGCCGGAACTGTAATCGGCGGCTCGCCCGGTACGCACGACAGCGATCAATAAACAGGCCAAAAGAAACTGTATCCACTATAACGAGACAATGGTGACTATTCCAAACCACCGATGTAGAAGGGACAGATAAGAATTGCTCGGTAATAAGAACATCATACTGCTAAGTTCGATATTAGTCATTTCCCTGCTTATTTCTTCAGGAGCGAATGCTTCCGTCGTTATCAACGAGTTAACGGCCTCCAACGACAACTGTATCCAGGACCCGCAGGGCCAATACGAAGACTGGATAGAAATCCACAACTACGGCGCCGATGACATCGATATAGGCGGTATGTACTTAACGGACGATTTGTCCGTTAAGAACAAATGGCGGATTCCCGATAACAATCCGGCCCTGACCACAATCCCGGCGGGCGGCTATCTTTTAATATGGGCCGACAACGATATCGATGACGACGGACTACATGCGAATTTCAAGCTTGACGCCGACGGTGAAGAAGTCGCCCTGGTTGACAGTGACGGCGCCACCCCGATTGACAGTGTAGCCTTTGACGGCCAGACTACCGATATTTCCTACGGCCGGTTCCCTGACGCCGCAGATAACTGGTCTTTTCTCGCCGTCCCGAGCCCGGGGACGGAAAATAACAATGCATATTCTGGTGAAATTGAAGAGCTCACATTCAGTCACGAAAGCGGTTTCTTTGACACGCCTTTTTTCGTGACAATAGAAACCGAGGGAGTCGAAATATTTTATTCGGTGGACGGCTCCGAGCCATATAAAACCAATGCGCGCGGGACATTATCAGGCACACTTTATACCGGCCCCGTTCTAATCAGTAATACTACCTGCCTGCGCGCCCAGGCCATCAAGCCAGGGTGGCTCTCACCCGGCATCCAGTCACGGGAGTATATCTTCCTCGGGCCGGACGTTCGTAATTTCAACTCCAATCTGCCCATCGCTGTCATCGATACACTTGGCAAGAGTATCAGCCAATACAGGCAGACCTTTGCCTTTGCCGGTTTTATCGAGACATTTTCCGATGGCAGGGCCACTATTACGGATTTGCCCGAGTTCATCGGCAGAGCGGGGATTAATTTCCGCGGTAAAAGTTCGGCCGGCTGGCCCAAAAAACAGTATCATCTGGAGACGTGGAACGAATATAACAACGATGAAGATGTTTCCATCCTCGGTTTTCCACCCGAATCCGATTGGATTTTGCAGGGACCCTATTCCGACAAATCACTGATGCGCAACTTCCTGTCTTATCAGTGGAGCAACGATATGGGCCGATACGCCGTCCGCACGCGGTTTATCGAGATGTTCGTCAATACAGGCGGCGGGTCAATCTCTATGAGTGACTACGTAGGTGTATATGTGCTAATGGAAAAAATCAAGCGAAACAGAAATCGCGTTAATATCACGGAACTTGAACCGGCTGATAATGCCGAAACGGAAATCACAGGCGGTTACATCCTTAAAATCGATAAGCTCGACTCGGACGACCAGACATTCCGTACGAATATCGGCGTCCGCCTGACTTATGTTTACCCGAAGGCAACGGAAATCACACCCCAGCAGAGGAGCTGGATACAAGGTTATATCAGAGATTTAGAGTCGGCTCTGTTCGGCCCCGACTTCACCGACCCGGTCGATGGTTACGCAAAGTATATCGATATCGATTCGTTCATCGACCACCATATCCTGGTCGAACTGACAAAGAACATCGACGGCTTTCGCCTCAGCACATATATGTTCAAGGACCGCGGCGGCAAGCTGAACATGGGGCCGGCCTGGGACTACAACCTTTCATTAGGCAACGCCGACTATTATGACGGCTGGAATCCACAGGGCTGGTACCACGAGGTCGCGAATTTATGGACGCCCGGCCATGAAGGTTATCCTTCATACGAATGGTATCGGCGCCTTTTCGAGGACCCAGAGTTCGAGCTGCGTTACTGGGATCGATGGTACTCACTGCGTAAAGGTGTGCTTTCCACCGAAAAACTACTCGGTGACATCGACATGTACGCCGTACTGCTCGACGAGGCGCAGGAGCGAAACTTTTCCCGCTGGAACATCCTCGGCCGCTATCTCTGGCCCAACTGGTTTATCGCCCATACGCACCAGGAGGAAATCGACTGGATGAAGCAGTGGCTGGAAAGCCGGTTAGTATGGATCGATAGTCAGTTCTTCGCCCCGCCTGTCTTCAATCAGGATGCCGGACAGGTCCCCGGCGGATTAAATCCGATTATAGATTCTCCGACCGGCGCGATTAATTACACGCACGACGGTAGTAATGACAGCGCTCAATAAACAGGTCAAAGAAAACAGAATACACTATATATGCCAAAATGGTATTTTTTACACGAATTAACAATTTTTTAACAAATTTTTAAAAAATATTGTTACAAATTAACGTTTTTCCCGTCTTAAAAATAGACGGAGCATCTTTTATGGCCGAAAAATATTCATGGACCAGGCAGGGATGGTTCTTCCGTAAGTATCTAAAGATGTGCGAGTTCATGATCTTCGGCGCGGATAAATAACTTAAAGTGCCAAATTAACAGGACTAAAAATGTTAGCATATAAGAGAATCTCGCCGCTAAGTTTAATCCATCGCTGTTTCTTAGGCGGATTGATACTGGCAATTTCCCTGGTTGGTTCTACAGGAGCCAACACTACTATAGTAATTAACGAACTGATGGCCTCCAATGATAACTGCATTCAGGACCCGCAAGGCCAATACGATGACTGGATAGAAATCCACAACTACGGCCCCGCCGATATCGATATCGGTAGTATGTATCTTACGGACGATTTGTCCGTTAAGAACAAATGGCGGATTCCCGATAACAATCCGGCCCTGACAACAATCCCGGCGGGCGGTTATCTGTTGATATGGGCCGACAACGACATCAATGATGACGGACTACATGCGAATTTCAAGCTCGACGCCGACGGCGAAGAAGTCGGCCTGGCTGAAAGTGACGGCGTTACCACGATTGACAGCGTCGTCTTTCCCGACCAGTTTACCGATATTTCCTACGGCCGTATTACGGATGCGAATGAAATCTGGTGCTTCTTCGATTCACCAAGCCCGGCGGCTCAAAATGAAAGCGGATACTTCGGCGACGTCGCCAAACCTAAAATCAGCCAAAATCACGGCTTTTACGATGACCCCTTCTCTGTCACAATCACTACCGAGACAGAAGACGCGGTGATATACTATACGCTCGACGGTTCCGTGCCGGGTGACTTTTATGGCCGCGTTCGGAGAGGCACACGTTATACCGAGCCTGTTACCATCAGCTATACGACATGTTTAAGGGCAAGGGCACTAAAGGATGGCTGGAAATCATCCAATGTCAGCACGCAGACTTATATCTTCATCGATTATACAATCGTACAGAATCAGGGACAGGCACGCTCCGACGGCTACCCCTCCAAGTGGAGCAATTATACGGCCGATTATGAAATGGACGAGGACATATATTACGACCCAAACTACAGCGGGCAGATGGCCGATGCTATGCTCTCTGTTCCGACACTGTCAATAGTTACAAATAAAGAATACCTGTTCGGTCAGGTACAGGGAATATACATGCATCCGCTCTCGGAAGGCGACGAATGGGAAAAGCCCGTATCGGTCGAGCTATTTTGCTCAGATGGTTCAAAAGAATTCCAGATTGACTGCGGCCTGCGAATTCAGGGCGGACATTCACGAAAACCGGAAAAATGTCCGAAACACTCTTTCAGTCTTCGATTCAGAAATATTTACGGCCCCGCCAAACTCGAATATCCCCTCTTCGGCGACGACTGGCCTGTGGATTCCTTCGACACACTTCATCTTCGTGGCTTCTTTAATAATGCCTGGACACATGGGACCCCCAACCAGCGGGAACGCGCTCAATATATACATGACCCGTGGATGCGGGTTTCCCTAACGGAGATGGGTAATCCGGATGCGCTCCAGGGCTTCTTCGTCCATCTTTACCTCAACGGTCTCTATTGGGGTATTTACAACCTGCATGAACGGCCGGATAACGACCACTATGTTGCCTATAACGGCGGCGATGCGGATAATGTCGATGCCATTAACGGCGACCCTACATATGTGATCGGAGATTATCTCAATACAGGCTCCGTATCGGACGGAACAATAGATGCCTGGCTTGAACTGAAAGATGTCGTTGCCGGCGGCGACTGGGAGCAAATCTGTGAGCTTATCGATATGGACAACTTTCTCGACTGGACAATCCTGATATATTTCGCCGGTACTACGGATATCAAATACGGCACTAACTGGAGAGCGGCCGGCGGCGGAGAGCAGCGCAAACCCTGGCGTTTTTATTGCTGGGACGCCGAACACGTAATGGAATACGTGGACCAGTTCTGGATAGGCCAGGTGGACGACCCTTCAAGTTTATTGGAACCTCTCGTCAATATAGAGCAGTTTGTTGTACGTTTTGGAGACCGGATTCACAAACATCTTTTCAATGACGGCGCCCTTACAACAGAAAAAAATCTCGAACGCTGGATAAAACTTTCCGACGAGGTTCGTCTGGCCGTGATTGCAGAATCCGCCAGGTGGGGAGATTACCGAAGAGATGTGCATTCATGGCAATATGGCCCGTACTATTTATATACGGTCAATGAATTCTGGATTCCTGAGAACAACTATATCACCTACTATTATTTTCCCGAAAGAAAAGGGTATGCGCTCGATATGTTCCGTATGTACGGCCTGTATCCGTTCGTCGATGCGCCGGTCTTCAATATCGACGGCTCATATCAACACGGCGGTCAGGCTGCAAATAACAGCTCGCTTTCCATGACCGGCTATACAGGAACCGTGTATTATACCCTTGACGGCAGCGACCCGCGCCTTGTGGGCGGGGCCGTAGCAGACGCCGCACTTGACTACTCCGTCACCGGGCCTGTAACATTAGATAAGAGCACAATAGTCAAGGCACGCTCATCGAACGGGCTCGGGTCATTTCAATGGAGCGCACTTAACGAAGCCGTTTATGCCGTAGGGCCGGTAAAAGACAACCTGCGTATAACGGAGATTATGTACCATCCGCAAAATACCGCCGGGCAGGATGACCCGAACGAAGAGTTCATCGAGCTCAAAAACATCGGGGCAGAAACAATCAACCTGAACCTGGTAAAATTCACAAACGGAATCGATTTCACGTTTCCGAGCGCCGTACTCGCACCCGGCGAATATGTCGTCGTCGTACAGGACAGCAACGCATTCGAGGCCCGATACTCCACAGAACCGGGCACGGAAATTAATACAGCCGGTCAATATACCGGCAAACTGGCCAACAACGGCGAGCGAATCAGACTGGAAGACGCCATGGGCCAAACGATTCTGGATTTCAAATACAAAGACGGTTGGTATGACGGCGCCGATGGCCAGGGGCCTTCTTTAACCATTGTTGACCCGGCCAATCCCGACCCAAACAGTTGGGGCGAAAAAGAATCCTGGCAGGCAAGTGATGTTGTCGGCGGTTCGCCCGGCAGGGATGACAGCGACCAATAACTTTATGTCTTAGACCGGTTTTATATGATCCGTATGTCTATTACACAAATCGGTGAAAACTTTCTCTATAGAATTCATCTCAAAACCTGTTTTGTAGCGAGATCGAGCGAAAAGTTTGTGGTCAAGGCCGGAGGTGAAAAAGGCTCGGAGGCGTACTGATGTACGTCGAGAACCTTTTTTGCCGACAACGAAGACCCACAGACTTTGCAGCCGATCGCAGTCGAAAGAGGTTTTAGGGTGGGTTCTAAATAAGCCCGTCAGAATCTCCAGATAAGCTGGACGCCGAATTCTGTTGTCCTGTTGGCAGGCTCGTAAAAACCACTTTCGACTTCCGAATCTTCGATATCCCAGTACCGGATAAAAGGTTCTACAAGCAGTATTCCGGCCTTGTTTTTATTTCGAAACCGCACGACCCCCCGTAAACCATATCCCTCGCGCTGACGATTATCAAAATCAATCAAACCGACATCGCTCATGTGAGTGTATTGCTTACCCCAGACCAGGATGTCCGCTTCGAACCTCGCTCCCCACGACCAGCCATCCCGTAAGCTTCCGTCAAGCTGATATCCAAACGGCACGTACAGATAATTGGATTCTCTTTCGTAACCGTTCAGATCGAAAGAAGAGTCATCATTGAGATACCGGTATCCGAAACCGGAATATAACGAAGCCAGCCAATCCTCGTCCAGAGCCTCTATACCCAACAGCAGCCTCGTCTCTATTACATAGTCTTCTATATCATCGACCTTGTATGGTGTGCCGCTCGATAATGCACCGTCATAATCCACCTGGCCGCAGGCAAATCTTCCTTCCAGCCGTAATAATCCTTTACCTTCTGAGAAAGATTCTTCCGGCGAGACGGGCACCCAACCACGGTATGTATAGCCTACAACCGTTCCGTAAAAGACGCCGTTGTCTTCCATAGCACCCGGCTCTCTATATCTGAAATGATACACTTCCGACCCTATTTCCCAGGTGTGTCTTTGCAATCCCGTATCATAAGCGGGAAGCTCTTCTTTCGGCGACGGCTTTTTTACTGTGGAAACTTTTTTCGGTTTATTATCATAGACTGGAGCTTTTTCTAATTTGTTCGATTCCTCTTCTTTGACTTTACATCCAGTGACTATTTCCCCCGGAGCATTCGCATCGGCCTGACCGGCCGACGTCGCTCCGTTCGGGTCCGATGTCGCCGGAATAACCTGGTATTCTCCTTCTCCGGATACCTCGTCGGGGCGGTCGGCCAACGATACTACCGCAATACAAAGAACAGCGGGAAATATCATCCGTATCATTGGCGGTTTGTCTTTCATAAAATCTCCACATCTTCCTCCATTAATATAACCATTTTATTAATTGTCTGCCGTGTTACAACATAAAACCTGCACCAAACTCCAAAAAGCTCCGAAGAACTGTATCTTTAATTTCCGGTTTATTTCACCAGACGAACTCGGCAATAATGGGGGTATGGTCGCTCGGGCGTTCCGCCAGGCGCGGATTTTTGTCTATATAACAGGCGGTGCTTTTGTCGGCCATAGTTTGCGTAGCCATGATGTGGTCCAGTCTCCAGCCGCGATTGAACCTGAAAGCATCTCTCATTCGATAATCCCAGAACGTATATTGGCCGGGCTCTTTACAGTGCATCCTGAAGACGTCCACAAATCCCCAGCCCATGACTTTTTTCAAAGCTTTATGAACATCCGGGTGAAAGCAGACATGTCCCGATAATGTCACGGGGTCATAGACATCAATCGGCTCGGGCGCTACGTTCAGGTCCCCCACCCAGACTATCGGGTCGGCGGGTGTAAAGTTCCGCCCGAAAAAAATAAGCAATCGTTCGAACCAGCTCAGCTTGTAATCGAATTTCTGAGAATCCGGTAAATATCCCTGAGGGACATAAGTATTGACGATGGTGACACCGTCGATTCGGGCCGTAATCAGACGCGGCTCATCTTTCGGCTCACCGTCAAAACCGTACCGGACTTTTTCCGCCGGCCCCCTGCTGAAAATCGCGACTCCGTTGTAGCTTTTCTGCCCTTTGAACGCGCACTCATATCCGGTCCCGTCGAACGCCTCCGTCGGGAAATCGGCATCCTGAACCTTGGTTTCCTGGACGCACAATACATCAGGCTGATGTTCGCTTAGCCACCGGAGCACGACAGGCAGCCTGGCTCGCAGGGAATTGACATTAAAGCTGGCAATTTTCATCCGGTTTATTTTAATCTATGAGCCTGTCATATATTCGTTTCTCTTTTTCGTGTTGACAGCAGAATTAAATTTCGTATGGCCTCGGTATCCCGCGCGGTCAGCCAGCGGTCCTCGAATTGTTTTTCCTGGGCAATCTGCGCAATCGCCATCAACGCCCGCAGATGATAGTTTCTTTCGTCCTTACTGCCTGCTAAGACGAACATGATATGTACCGGATCCGGAGCGTTTGAAAAATCAATACCGTCACGAGCACGGACAAGCAGGACGTCGAATTGTTTTTCTCCTTCGATAACTATATGCGGGATTGCAAAGCCCGGCTGGACAACAGTCCCGCCTTCGGCTTCGCGATGGAGAAATTTCTCGAAAAGGACATACTCGTTTACATCCAGTCTCTTGGCCAGTATTTCAGAGACGGTGCGAAAGACCTCCTGGGCCGTTTTTCTGCCCTCGATATCCAGAATTTCACATCCTTTTATCAACTGGTCGAACCTGTCCTCGATAATTTCGTCGCGCTCGAGCAAAATATCCCGAAGCTCATTCTCAAGTGTCACGGTTTTCAGGTCCTTGGCGGTGACACGTTCGACAATGTGCATCGCCGCCGAGGCACGGCTGACACGCTTGGATACATAGAGAAAATACCATAGAACGCTCAACAAAACAAAACCCGCGGTAATAAGCAGCGGAATTTTTCCCATGTCGATAATGAGAAAACCGTAAACAAGAATGGCGAAAATATGGACGTAAGGATACAAAGGCGAGCGGAACTTGGGACGATAGCTTTGTATCCTGCTCTCGCGCATTATAATTACGCTGGCATTGTCAAGGATAAAAATTATTATCATTAGGGTCGAGGCGGTCTTGACAAGCGATTCGATATCGAGAAAAGCGATGGCCACAATCATGAAACCACCCGTAAGCAATACGCTCAGGTGAGGTGTGGCAAACCGTGTATTTACCTGTGCCAGAACCGGCGGCAGCAGCCTGTCCCTGCTCATCGCCATCGGGGACCTTGATGCGGCAAGTATGCCGCCGTTGGCCGTCGTCACAAAAGCAGCTATTGCAGCCAGTGCCAAAAGCACAAATCCCGGCAATCCCATAAATTTTCCCGCCGCCAGCGAAATAGGAGTATAACTGGCGGCCACTTCCCGACCATCCACAACTTTTACGAGTTCCTGTTTATCGAGAACTCCAACCGTAATCACGACCACACCGATATAGAAGATGGTGACAACAAACCAGGCCAATATCATCCCAAACGGCAAATTCCTCCCGGGATTTTTTACTTCCTCGCCGATGCTGGCAACTTTGGTAAGGCCGCCATAGCTGATAAAGACAAGACCTGCGGTCGAAAGAACTTTAAGCCAGCCCTTTTGCAAAAAACCAGAGTATCTAAAAGCTCTCACCGAACCGGAGCCGAGAAGAACGAAAAGACCAAGTATTAAAAGCAGGATAAAAACCAAGAAGATTTGAATTCTGCTTGTATGCTTGACACTGACGATATTGAGGACCACAAAACCCAGACAACAGACAATGCTTATCGCCTTCAGATGCAATTCGCTCAATTGTGTCTCAAGAATCATTTGCAGAACAACTTCTATAATAACAGCCATACCGACAATAGCGAATGCACTTTTGAGCGCCAGTGAAAACCAGCCTGCAAAACCACTGAACAAACCGAACAAAGAACCGAAACTTCTCTCGACAAAGAAATACGTTCCGCCGGCACGCGGCATCGCCGTAGCCAATTCGGCTTTACTCAAAACACTGGGCAGTATCAGAAATGAAGCGATTAGATATGACAATATCACAGCGGGACCGGCCTTGGAGAAAGCGAGGGCCGGCAGGATAAACAAACCCGAACTAATCATCGCCCCGGCGGCAATGGAAAATACATCGACCAAACCAAGTTGTTTTTTCAGGACAGCCACATCAAATTCTTTCGACAATTCGATACTAAATCAAGTGAAAGTAAAAACCGTGTTCGACGGCTTAAAGTCAATAAGATAAATTTCTTTTCCGACCTACTCCCGGCGGATATTCCCTTACAGTCAGCATGTTTTAGTCTGGTCGATTGACGGTATTATTATCTTCTAATTGAATTATTGTCAAGCAGTTACTAACCACACAACTGCTTTACATTTCGATTATTCGTTCCGAATAAACTGCGGGGTGTTAAGAAAATACAGAGGAAAAAAATTACGGGAAAAAGTTGGAGATGAAAACGGCTCAGAACAATGTTATAAGATAAGCGAAAATCCTGCATTCGGTTTCGCTGCGTTTACTGCGATTTCTCGGATTCCTCGGGAGGCTCCGTTTTGGACTTCTTATCCTGAGACTCTTTCGATTCCTTATTCTCGTTTTTCTCGCGTTGAATTGCGTCGTAAATTTCTCTACGATGAACCGGTATGTTCTTCGGTGCTGTGATACCCAATCGTACCTTATCACCTCTGACATCGACGATTATGATTTCGACATCATCGCCGATCATAATTGATTCATCTCTTTGTCTGCTGAGAACCAACATTGCTAACTCCTTTTGCCGGCTGGTCTTACTTTCATTATATTACGAAAAAAACCTGCCTGCTGTTCGTCCTTAATTTTTCAAATATTCCTTTTCCCAAATCCGCATATCTTTAGTTGACTTTGTCTTAGCAAATATATCAACAAACTATATTTCGGCTAATTTTAAGGTCGAAAACAACGATTTTTATTTTTGTCGGATCAGTTAGAGTCGATTATAAGACTTTGTACATGCAAGTACATAGAATAGAAAGACTTATGCAGAAAAAAAGACGCAAAAAAAAGATGTTTCAAATTCCGGGAGCAGTCCGATCCGGCTATTTTAGCTCGTGCTCTCGCCAATACTGATAACGAGCAGTCATCCAGTAACCCCAAATCGAGCCTAATGTGCCAAAAACGACCATTTGTATGGGTAATATAGAAACAACCGCATTAGGGAAAAAAACTGTGGGCCAGAGTTCAACAAGAGTGTTTAACTGGTTTGGCTTGGCATAAAACGTTATTGAGAATGCAGTTACCAAAGAACTTCCAATAATGGGCCATATATAACCGACGTCAAGGTATCTTTTAACTACGAAGGCTGCAATACCAAACGAAATAAATACGGCAAATATTATCTGTCCAACAGCGGGCTGGGCCACAACCGAACCGAATCTGTTATCAGAGAATATAACATCCTGAGCAAGAATTTTAATACAGAACTGGGTTAATAAAACTACAACGACCAAAGCAATTATCGGATTTAAGTACTTATTCTGGCTCGATTTATTTTTTTCTTTGATTTCCTGATATTTGCGGCCGGGACGTATTCTGTACCCTAATGTTACCCCGGCAAAACCCACGATTATTACAGCAAGCCAGAAAATCGGCTCCAATCGAAGTGCCGCAAAAAGCGTCTGGCGCTGTTCAAGAGCCGGATTGAACTGCACAAGAGCAGCTACACTGCCTGTTCTTACAGCCCAAACAGATAATCCGAAAGGTACTGCAAGAATACCGATTTCAAGACCATAAGGCCAGGCGACAAAATATGCAATCAAACCGGTAATAAACGACATTATCAATAAAGTTACTGCCCCATTAACACCTATATATTGAACAAACAGTGTTCCAAAAGGGTCGGGCGGATTATCCCACGGCCAGGCTAAAATGCTCACAAAAACCACACCCACGACAGCCGCGGTTACGATCCTCAATTTCATGATCCAGGATAGTTCCATACTTTTGATTCCCTTACTATTATCGCAATAAAGTAGCATTAAAGACAGCAATGGTCAATAACATATTCGTTCTGTTTATATTGGATACTTATCTAAATAGCTTAAATTTAAATAAAATCCCATTTTCAAAAAGCCGACTACAATTTTGCAGACAAGAGCGAAAACGTGAAAATATGATGTTGTTTAAATATTTGAACCGAGGAATTAAATTAATAGCAATCTACAGGATTTCGTTGATTTTTTTTCTTGAAACAGCGGTGGTTAATGTGGTATAAAATATATAGATGTGAGGTTTGTGATTTTTGTTTCCTGCGGCGTGAAATCTTTGTGATTTCGAGGCAAATTGCAGGAAAAGTGTGGAGTGAGACACAGAGCAGTTATAAAGGGTCTCAAGAAGACACAACCTACATGAAACCGGTCAAATACGGAATATGATAATACCATGCGACTGGGACTAACATCTTTCATATTAATCGGTTATAGTCTCTTTTCACAGAGAAAGCGGTTGTGTCAAGTCGTACAGCGCGTTCCTTTGAAAATATGAAGGTATATTCCAGAGTTCGGCAAAGAACAAGAACGACATCGTTTGTGTTTTTGAAATGGATTGAGATATTCGCCGGAATTCATTGAGATTCAGGAGTAATTTAAAACAATTCATGCTCTATCGCATGGTTAATCGTTCATTGTTCTTATATGGAGTATTATTATGTGTAAAAATCAAATTAGTTTCTGGTGAACTTCTTTTAAATCTTTCATTAAATACAGGAAACCTTTTTAATTGGAGGAAAGAATTATGTTGAAGAACAAATCTGTTAAATTTTCATTGTTTCTACTGTTAATGCTTTGTTTTTTCGTTAACGGTGTCGAAGCAGCAAACATATTATATATCGCATCAATGGACGAGTTGTATATGCCCGGAGATGACGCGATCAAAGCTTATCTGGAAGGCCTTGGGCACACAGTCACGTATTTTGACGACGATGAAGATGAACCCACCACAGAGGCAGCCGCTGCCGCAGCGGATGTGGTCTTTATTTCCGAATCGGTGAGTTCCGGCAGAATTAGACTCGAAATCACCGAGATTGAAACACCCATGGTTACCAACGAGGCATGGGCTTACGATGAGATGGGACTGGCCACAATTAATCCTGTAGCCGCCGACCAGGGCGTCGATGTTGCCACTACAGAAATAGAGATAGTCGCACCGGGACACCCTCTGGCTGCCGGCTTAACCGGAACGGTATCTGTTCTGAACGATATCGTAACCGATCGCGGCACGGCCCGCTTTTCTACCAGCATCCCAGGCAGTGCGGCTACCGTAATTGCACAAGCCACCTTATCCGACGGTATAACTTACGATGTTATTTACTATTATGAAAAAGGAGCTCAACTGGCTTTACCTCCTGCAGACGGCAGCCCCCGAATAGCCGCTGATATCAGAGTGTGTTTTGGTTTTGATGAGATATCATATCTTGGATGGAATGAAAACGCCTTTTATCTTCTTGAAGCGGCAATTAACTTCGCGCTGGGTATAAGAATTCAGCCGGAAGCCTACAGCCCGAGTCCGGCCAACGGAAAACAAGAGGTACCAAGAGATGCTGATCTTAGCTGGAGAAAAGGAGTTTTCGCCGAGACGCACAACGTTTACTTCGGAATGGATTTCAACGACGTCAACGAAGCCGGCTTAACCGATCCGCGAGGCGTACTTAAAGGCGAAAACCAGAGTGATACAAGCCTCGAGCTCGACACTCTTGAATTCGGCAAAACATATTACTGGCGAGTTGATGAAGTAAATGCTCCGCCGGATACCACCACTTACAAAGGCGACGTCTGGAGCTTCACAGTACTAAACTTCATAATAGTCGACAACTTTGAAACCTACGACGTTAATGACAAAATATATGAAGCCTGGTCAGACTACGCTGTGAATAATACAGGCATGACTGTTGGTTACTTCGATCCTCCCTACGTTGAGGAAACAACAGTTCACACCGGTTCTCAATCCATGCCTTTGTATTATGACAACGATGGGACGGTAAACGAGGGAACCGCTCTTCAAAAGACGGGAACATTATATTACTCTGAAACAAAATACCCGTTTGACAATGCGCAGAATTGGACCGCGAATGATGTTGAATCCTTATCACTATGGCACAAAGGGTATTCTGAAAAAGTCGGCGATTTTGTTGAAGAATCGGGCGGCATCTATACCATGACTGCCGCGGGCACAGATATCTGGGACACCGCCGATGAGTTCCACTTCGCATATAAAGAGGTTGCCAGCGGTTCCTGCCAGATTATAGCAAAGGTCGATAGTCTGGAACCCATTAATAAAGATTCAAAAGCCGGTATTATGATTCGTGACTCACTCGATCCCGGCTCGAAAAACGTAACTCTTCTGCTTACACCCGACCCTGAAAAGGGGCTTAGGTTACAGGTTCGAAACGCTTTCGGCGGTGTATCAACAAGAGCAGACGCGGATATGGACCCGAACGCTATGGCACCTTACTGGCTGAAATTACAGCGTACATCAGGCGGTCTTGTCAGAGCATACCGTTCGCCGAACGGCACCGATTGGACACAGTTCGCCCTCAGGCAGATGTCGATGCAGATGCCTATCTACATTGGTCTGGCGGTGACCAGCCACGTTGTTACAACACCTTGTGAGGCTAAATTCTCCAACGTCAGCTTCGACAATGCCACCCTTACTTCACAGGCATGGTCTCATCAGGACATAGGCATAATAAGCAACGACGCCGAGCCTATGTATGTGTCAATCAATAACACAACAATATATAATGATGATCCGAACGCTTGCCTGGCAGACGAGTGGACAGAGTGGATTATCCCTCTGCAGGATTTCACAGATGCGGGTGTTAACCTTTCCAGTGTGAATTCCCTGGGTATCGGCTTTGGTAACAGCGGCAGTACGCAGCCCAATGGTGAAGGTACTATATTCATCGATGATATAAGGCTGAATCTGCCCCCGGTGGAATAAACCGGTAAAATAAACATCAATTGTATTGATGTTCAAGTATTGTTTTTTTTCGGGCCTATACCGAGCAATTCGGTATAGGCCCCGACTTTTTTAAATGATTAGAGTTTCTCCGGAACGGACAACACTAATACATAATCTCCGACATTGACATTCGGCTCTTATTTTAAAGAACGTAACTATTTTTCCTTGCTATGACCGACATATATGGTAGATTACGTTTTTGTTTATAAAGGAGTAAAGGGGTACGGAAAGGAAGCTATGAGTCGGTCACGAACCTATCATCTTGATTCCAAAACAAAATCGCATTCGAACACAGCTCTTCGCGGCGATAACAAAAAACGTATCAGTATTTTTAATGGAGGCCAGGCGACAGCCATCCTCCGTAAGGAGTCCACAGGACAAAACAAGATCATGGTAGCCGGTAAGAGATTCCATTTAATCGGCGCCGGTGGTATCGGGATGAGCGGATTAGCAGCGCTGCTGATAAAAAACGATGCAATCGTGACAGGTTCGGACCAGACGCCGACGAACGTAACGAATAGTCTTCGCAGGCTCGGCGCCGATATAAAAATCGGGCATGATGCCGAAAATCTCGACCCGCAAACGGATGCAGTCGTCATCTCGGCGGCGATAAGAGAAAATAATCCCGAGCTTCAAATCGCCCGGCAGCGAGACTGCATAATCTATAAGTATGCGGAAATGCTGGGCGAGCTGATGAGTTTTTACGATGGGATAGCAATAGCCGGCACTCACGGTAAAAGCACGTCGAGCGGCTGGCTGACATACCTGCTCAAGCAGGCCGACGTCGATACGAATTTTATTATCGGTGCTCAAATCAGCCAACTGGGCCTCTCTTCCGGCGTTGCGGATAGTAATTATTTCGTAGCCGAGGCCTGTGAATATGACCGAAGCTTTCTCAATCTCAGGCCCAAAGTCGCCTGTGTGCTCAATATCGAGCAGGACCATCTTGATTACTACAAAAACGAAGCTGAAATTATCGAGGCCTTCGGTGAATTCGCCCGGGGCACGAAGCCCGGCGGCGTAGTCGTTGCCAACGGACAGGATGTAAACGTGGCAAAGGTACTTATGGATTCGGGCCTGCGCCGGAATAATGATTTAGCGCGTTGCGAAACCTTCGGGCTGGATGATAGCTGCGACTATCACGCAGGGAATATTTCGCTGGAAGACGGTTTTTATGTCTTTGATGTTTATCATAACGGCCAATTACTGGGCAGGACTAATATTTCTTTGCCGGGAAGACATAATATCTTCAACGCCCTTGCGGTAATAGCGATGGCCGCGAACATCGGACTCGAACCGAAGCTGATACTCGAGCTTTTGGGCGGCTTTACCGGCATGGACCGACGGTTGATGCTCAAGGGCCGGTTCGAGCATATCACAGTTCTGGATGATTACGCCCACCATCCCACGGAAATCAGGGCGTCGCTTGCAGCGATACGACAGATGTATCAACCGAAGCGGCTTTGGTGTATATTTCAGCCGCACCAATACAGCAGAACAAGATTTTTGCTTAATGATTTTACTGAAAGCTTTAAGCTTGCCGATGTAACAATTGTGCCGGAAATTTATTTTGTTCGGGATTCTCTTTCGGCCAAACGGCAAATTAACTCCCGGATACTGGTCGAGCGAATACAGGCCAAGGGAACCGAGGCGTTGTTTATCGATGGCTTTGGGGCCATTTGCGATTATCTTAGGAATAATGTCAGCCCTGGCGATGTTGTGGTTACGATGGGCGCAGGTGATATTTGGAAAGTAGCGGATGAATATATTCAGTGGTTTAGAAGAAATAGTTGAAACCGATTATCAGTTGGCCAAGCAGACATGGTACGGTCTTGGCGGGCCCGCCGATTATTTTATCAGGCCAAAAACGACGGAGCAGCTCAAAGAAGCCGTACTGAGATGCAACGAGAACAGAATCGGGATTCACGTAATGGGATTCGGCTCCAACCTGCTTATCAGCGACGATGGTCTGCGGGCGGCGGTCATCAAGCTTCAGGCGGAACAATTCGCACAGATAGAATTCAACGGCCGGGAGGTTACAGCCTGGGCCGGAGCGGAATTGAGCAAACTGGTCCTGGAATGCGTCCAGAAGGGGCTTTCGGGCCTCGAAGCCCTGACCGGCATACCCGGTTCGATAGGCGGTTCGGTAAAAATGAACGCAGGCGGCAACTTCGGGGACTTCGGGGCGGCGATAGAATCCGTTACGCTGATGGACAGCGAAGGCAGTGTCTTCGAAAAGAGCAAACCGGAGCTGGTATTCGATTATCGCCGAACAAACATAACGGCAAAATTCATCCTAAACGCCAGGCTGAAACTTAACGAAGGTGACCCAGACCAGATTATGCGAACGATTCAGGAAATCTGGATTTACAAGAAGAACAATCAGCCGCTGAATACGAAAAATTCCGGCTGCATATTCAAAAATCCAAGGGGCGTTTCAGCCGGGGCGCTGATCGACCGGGCGGGCTTAAAAGGACTGCAGATAGGCGGCGCAATCGTCAGCGAAAAACACGCTAATTTCTTCATCGCGGAAAAAGGATGCAAGAGTCGTGACATCCTAAGGCTGATAGATACGGTAAAGCAGAGAGTCAAAGAACAATTCGATATCGAGCTGGAGCTTGAAATAGAAATCTGGAATTAATAATTTCTTAAGTACGACCAAATTGGAAACATCAAACGACAAAATAAAAGTTGCCGTCCTGACCGGCGGAATCGGAGATGAGCGAGAAATAAGCCTTCAAAGCGGGAAATGTGTCTCCGAAGCACTGAGGCAGGCCGGCTTTAATGTCGCAACGGCGGACATACGGCCGGACAAACTCGATATACTTCAGGACGAGAGCATCGATTTGTTTTTCCCCGCCCTACACGGGCAGTTCGGCGAAGACGGGCAGCTCCAGCAAATCCTCGAAGACAAATCGCTTGTCTATACCGGCAGCGGACCGACGGCCAGTTATGCGGCTTTCGATAAGATGGAAAGCAAAAAGTTTTTCGCCGAGACGAAAGTGACGGCACCGGCAGCGATAGAATTTGACACACGCATCGAGAACGGCAAACTCACAGAACAACTACGATATTTAGCCGACAGATTTGTAGTAAAGCCGATAAGACAGGGAAGCAGCGTCGGTGTGAGTATCGTATCGAGCCCCGAAGAGGCGATTAAAACCGCCGTCGAGACGCTCGATAAATTCGGCAGTTGTATGATAGAAGAATTCGTACCGGGCCGGGAGGTGACTGTCGGCGTTCTTTGCGGCCGGGCTCTGCCGATTATCGAGATCAGAACGAAAAGCAGCTTTTATGACTATCATGCAAAATACGTCGATGAGCAAACCGAATTCCTTTTCGACACGATCACCAGGCCATCCACTGCGGCACGCATCAGCAAGGCGGCGATCGATTGCTTCGAAGCTCTCGGCTGTCGGCATTTCGCAAGAGTCGATTTCATCCTGAGCGAGGATGACATCCCGTACGTTCTGGAGGTTAATACAATCCCCGGTTTTACAACACATTCGCTTTTACCGAAGGCCGCAGCCAAGGCAGGATTTTTAATGAGTGATTTGTGCAAAAAAATTGTCGATGCGGCTTACTCATCGATCGTGGAATATCAAAGGTGACATCAAATAACCGTGGCCAAAAGTAAAAGCAACAAAAAAAGACGAATATCATTCAGGTTCGGAGCCTTGCGAGCGGGGAAAAAACAAAAAACAAGCCGGCTCGGACCTGGCTTGCTAAGGGTGTTAAACATATTATCCGTTGCCCTTGCCGTGACCGCCGCAGGAGCGATTCTTTATTATGGCGAGAAATACGTAAAATCCATCAAGCCCGCAGGAACAGGCCCGGTGGTGCTGATGGACACTCCCGGATGGGTCGGCGAGCAGTTGAAAGCGAAAATCCTCACCTACGCGGGCGGCAGGACTTTCAGACTTGATGAAGATGCCGCTCATCTGGTTGCTGAAAATCTGGAATCCGTCGCCTGGCTGCACGATATCAAGGCACTAACAACCGACAAATCGATTCAAGTACATGCCACGTTCAGAAAACCAATTGCTCTTGTCAAATCCGGTTTAAGCCCATTTTATGTAGATGCCGACCAGGTCGTACTCGATTATGTACCGATGCCGCATCTTTTAATAGTACAAATAAAAGGGCTGTCTATGATGACAAAGGTCCCCCGGTTTGGAGATGTATGGTATCAGGATGACCTGGCCGCAGCGATAATGCTAATAGACCTAATCAACAGAAGGGACAAATCCTATATACCTCATAAGCCTTTACTCGGTGAAATCGCCGCTATCGACGTGAGCAATTACAACGGCAGGAAGAACAAGCGGGACCCACACATCATTTTTTACACAAGAGACAACACCACAATAATATGGGGTGCGGAACTCGGCACATGGCAAAAGTATCTGGAATCCACGGATGAACAGAAACTGGCCAAGCTCTATGGCTACTATAAGGATAAAGGAACACTCTCAGGCGGTGTCAAATATATCAATCTGCGTGACCCGCGTGACAATATCCCCCTGCCGATTGACAAATATTAGACGGCTTCGGGACCATTCAATGCACAAGCCAAATCGGTATAACGATAGGGAATCTCAAATTTCAGGCATATTGATTTGAGCTTTTCAAGGGCCGCTTCACTTAAAGAGCTTTGGAAATCCACATCCCCCCTGCAACAGAAAATCCTGCAGCCGGAAAAACGATATTCGTAAACAGTGCACTTTCCGTCGATATTATAGGGACATCGGCCCGTCGGCATCGGCAAAAGGTTATCGACATTCAGGTACGCCGCCAGATACATTAATTCCGGTACGGTGACAAAGAGGCGGTGGTCGAAGGCGCCGAAATCGCAACATTTTCCACAGGCATTGCACCTGCCCGCTAAATCGCGGTTGTCACAAAGCTGTTTATCGATCCAGTTATAAATTTCAGCTACTTCCTGCATGAGTCTTTTTTTTGTTTGATACCCTGCCACCATTTTTTGTCCCCCTTGATTTTCTGTATCTGCTCGAAGCTGTAGAGTTTTCCGCGATTTATACCGGGACATTTTTGTGCCGTTTTATTCCAGGCGTTGGAGCTTGAAAGATTGTCCGACCAGAAAGGCCATGTCCTGCACTGGCTCGGCCTTACCTGATAAATCACGCACTGCTTTCGCCCGTCGATTTTCCGCAGGAATATGCAGTCTTTCGTGATACTTTGTTCGATTATTGACGTACGAAGGCCCACACGTCTCAAATATTCCCGCCTCAACTGCTTTACAGAAATCTTTAGAAAATCGGCAATCAGCTCGATCTCCGGCCGGGTGACCCAGATATAGCCCTCTGACGGCCCGGAGCAGCACCCACCGCATTCGGCGCATTCAAAATGCAGTCCGGCGGCATACCAGCAAGTTTTTTTCTTAAAAGACATTTCACCACTTGAGGACCGCACCGGTGTCGGCACTGGTCGCCATTGAGGCGTATTTAGCCAGGCAGCCTTCGGTTATACGCGGCTTCGGCGGCTGCCATGCTTTTTTTCGTTCGGCCAATTCATCATCGGACAGCTTTACATTTATCGTATTGTTAGGAATGTCAATTTCTATGATGTCACCGTCTTTTAATAATCCGATAGGCCCACCGACCGCCGCCTCCGGGCTGATGTGACCGATACAGGCGCCACGTGTGCCGCCGCTGAACCTGCCGTCGGTAATTAGAGCGACGGAGCCGCCCAGACCGGCGCCCATAATATAGCTGGTCGGACTGAGCATCTCCTGCATACCCGGACCTCCTTTGGGGCCTTCGCAGCGGATTACAACAACATTACCGGCTTTGACTTTGCCGGCGAGAATCCCTTCGCAGGCATCTTCCTGGCTCTCGAAAATAACCGCAGGGCCGGTATGCGTGAGCATCTCCTTTGCAACGCCGGCGGTTTTTATCACGCCGCCCTTGGGAGCGAGATTACCCGTTAGAATCGCCAGGCCGCCGGTCTTGGAGTACGCATTATCGAGCGAATGAATCACCTCGGATTTTTTTATCCCGGCGTCGGCGATATTTTCCTCGAGTGTCTTGCCGGTAACAGTAATACAATCGGTATTAAGAAGATTCAGGATTTGACTTACCTCATTTAGTATCGCACTTACACCGCCGGCGGCATCAACATCCTCGACATGAAATTTGCTCGAAGGTGACACCTTGCAGATGTTCGGGCATTTGGCGGAAATCGAATTTATGCGATCAAGGTCGTATTCGATACCGGCTTCGTTAGCTACCGCAAGAGAGTGCAGGACGGTATTGGTCGAGCCGCCCATCGCCATATCCAGGACAAGGGCGTTATCCAGCGACTTTTTACTGATAATATCGAGCGGCTTGATGTCCTTTTCGATAAGGGTCATAATCTGCTTGCCCGCGGCTTTATAAAGCTCCTGCCGCTTCGGGTCAACCGCGAGGATTGTCCCGTTGCCGGGCAGCGCCATTCCTATCGCCTCGCAAAGACAGTTCATCGAATTGGCGGTGAACATCCCCGAACAGCTTCCCTGGGTCGGGCAGCCGGTGCATTCAAGCTCGGCCAACTGGGCTTCGTCGATTTTACCGGCGTTGAATTCAGCCACACCCTCGAATATACTGATAAGGTCAACCGTTTTTCCCGCTTTTGTTTTCCCGGCCGCCATAGGTCCGCCTGAGACAAAAATCGTCGGAATGTTCAGCCTGACGGACGCCATCAGCATTCCCGGCACGATTTTATCGCAGTTGGGGATACAAATAAGACCGTCGAAACAATGCGCCCGCACCATCGCCTCGACCGAATCGGCGACTATCTCACGCGAAGCCAGAGAATATTTCATTCCCGTATGGCCCATCGCAACGCCGTCGCAGATGGCTATGGTATTAAATTCAAAGGGGACTCCACCCGCTTCGCGAACGGCCTGCTTGACCACCTTTGCAACCTTGTCCAGGTGAACGTGACCGGGCACAATCTCGCAGAAGCTGTTGGCAACACCGATAAACGGCTTTTTCATATCCGAATCACTGACACCGCAGGCACGAAGCAAACCACGATGGGGCGCACGCTGAAAACCTTTCTTGACCATATCACTTTTCATAATCATGTATCTCCAAAAAAATGTAAAACAAGCCAAAAAGGCCATTGTAGCCGTTGATTAGAGACAATTAAAGAAAAATCGGTTGTCTTTATACATATAGAATGTACAATTACACAACAAATCGGACATAAACACATTTTAGGAAAAGAAACGATGAAAAAAATTAAGAATTACGGTCCGACGGCATGTATGGTCGTCTGCATACTGCTTTCGACGTTCGGTTGCGCCGAACGCCGGGGAGCAACCGACAAATCCGAAATCGAGGTCGGCAAAACAACCACAACCGGCGACGTAACCAAAAAACAATCAACCGCCGTCCAACTGGCCCTGAAGTTCAATCCGCACGATTCGACAACATACAAAGTAACCGTAGAAACCGGAAGACAGGCGACATGGGAAGGCATGCCCGAAAAGAGACCTTCAGAATTCAAAGGTGGCCACAGCGGCAATAAAATGGAGATGACCTTCGACCAGCACATTCAAAGCATCGACGACAATGGCGACGCCGTTGCAAAAATCACAATCAACAAGCTCATATATCAGATGAAAGTCACCGATAATCTCGTTCTGGACTTCGACAGTTCGAGGCAGGATGACATGAAAGGGCCTCTGGGCAAGCTGATAGGAAAAAGTTATACGATAGAGATAACACCATCCGGCCAGGTTTCAAAAATTATCGATGTAAATGACATTATGGCCGCTGTCAGTGACGGCGCACCGGCCGACAAGACAACCATTAGATTACTCTCGGTCAACGCAATCAAAGCCCGGCATACTATTCCCGGATTGCCCGCCGAGCAGGAAAATTTAAGTGCAGGCCAAAGCTGGGACGATGCAAAAAGTTTTTATTTCGACCAGATGGGCACTAAATCATACAGCAAAACATATACGCTGGAAGAAATAAAAGATGCGGGCAAGCGCCGGGTCGCCGTAATCCGAATGAACGCCATCCCTTCGGCCGGGCAAGTTAGGGAAGAACAAACAACGCTTCCCTTTCCGTTCGACAGTACCGAGACATATACAGGCCAGACAAAACTGAATCTGTCCGAAGGCAAAGTGGAACAGTGCAGCGAAAAACTGCTGACAGAATGGATTATCGTCGATCCTGCATCGTCGGAAGATGAAAAGCCCGATGCGATAAAAATGTCCGCATTAAATAGCTTCAGCATAGAGAGAATAGATTAGAATCAAACTGCAAATTCGCTCGAAAGGAGTACGATTGAGAACGATACTAATTTTAACGGCCGTCCTTTCTCTTGGTATCCTGACCGGATGCGAACCCAAAACTGGAAAGACAATATCTACAGGCTCAAGCGAAGCAAAAGTGCTCCTGACTGTGGATTTTAAGGACGGTCAAACGCTGCGATATAAATTCCTCTCCGGCAGAGACATAATTATCGACTGGGAACCTTCGAAAACAGATATCGAACAGCAGCAGACCACTCTGAGCAAATCCTCCGAGTCGATGGAAATGATAATTGCATACACTCCGGTCGAAATAAACCCTTACGGCCTGACGACCGTCAAAGCGACCTGCGAGTCGGTCGGCGTAAGACGCAGCGACGGCACACAAAAAGACGCGGTGAAATATTTCGCCGGTAAAACTTACACGTTCAAGGTCGGCCCTACGGGTAAAATAGAAGACAACTCACAACTAAACGATCTGGTCAGGGAAATCGGCACAAAAGCGTTCCAGCCGGATACCGGAAGGGGCAAAATCAAGGAACCAGATATGATTGGCGATTATATCGCCTCGCAATGGTTTCTCTGGGACGCCGTCTCCAGTATAGAGAATCCCTCCGAAGGCGTCGATCCCGGACAAAGCTGGCAATCGAAATTGTCCGTTCCCACCCCGATGGTTTCGCGGGAAGCGCGGAACGTCACCTACAAGCTCGAAGAGATTCGCGAAAGCGAAAAGGGCCGGCTCGCAGTGATAAGCGGCACCTACAGCAAGGCCGACTCGGCGTCGCAAAGCTGGCCGATACCTTATACGGGCAGATTTCAAATGAGAGGTAAATTCGGTTTTCTCGGAAATTATAAACTCCTGGATCTGCAGGGCAGCGGCGAAGAGGTTTTCAATATCGACCTGGGGCGAACGGAAAAATACAATCAGCAGTACCAGGCGCGGCTGCAGGCGACGATACCGCTGGGCATCGGTGAAAGTCCCGTGATAACAATAAAACAAAATCTGTCGATGGACCTTCTCGAAGATTAAAACGCCGTTTGCGAAATAAGTAACGAAAGATAAATTATGACACACGATAATCTATGGGCTCCGTGGCGAATCAAATATGTTCAGGGCCTGGACGAAAAACCATCCCCCGCCAAAAACAACAAGGACCAGGCCGATGAAGGCGGCGGGTGCTTTATATGCCATAATCTCGAACACCCACAGCAGGACAACGAGAACATGGTGCTCTGGCGAACAAAAACGAGCATCGTCATACTGAATCGCTTTCCTTATAATAACGGCCATTTACTTATTGCTCCGGCCAGGCACATAGCGGAACTCGGCCAGGCGAACGACGAGGAACTGCTGGATTTGACCAGGCTCATCCGAGAATCGCAAAAGGCCCTGTCACTTGCTATCAAACCTCACGGCTTCAATATCGGGATGAACTTCGGCCGGGGTGCGGGCGCCGGGCTGCCGGGCCATCTGCATATTCACGTCGTGCCGCGATGGGACGGGGACACGAATTTTATGAGCGTCTGTAGCGATACCAAGGTCATCAGCCAGAGCCTTGCCGAGCTTCTTGAGCTGTTGCAGCAAGTAAGCAAAGAGCACAATCTCCCCGGTTTATAAAACATTACACGAAGTGTGAGATATGTCTGAGAAAATCGCTGATTATGCAGTGACACAAAAGAGCAGTCGGGGCCGGACCTACCCGGAAAAGCCGCACCCCTACCGCTCGGACTTCGAGCGCGACCGCGACCGCATTATCCACTGCTCGGCATTTCGACGGCTCGAAGGCAAAACGCAGGTCTTCACGCCCGGGCTGGACGACTATTACCGCACCCGCCTGACCCATAGTATCGAGGTGGCCCAGATAGGAAGGACCATCGCCAAGGAGCTGCGGCTAAACGAGAGCCTGACCGAGGCGATATGCCTGGCGCACGATCTGGGACATCCGCCCTTCGGCCATGCAGGCGAAAAGGTGCTCAACGACCTGATGCACGAGCTTGCCCCAAAACAGGCGAACGGCGGTTTCGAGCACAACCGGCAGACTCTGCGAATCGTCGATTTGCTCGAACATCCGTATCCGGATTTTATGGGCCTGAACCTGATGTACGAGACCCGGCTCGGCTTAGCGAAACATCGAAGCCCATACGATACTCCGATGAGCGGTACTTTCAGCGAAGCGAACTGCTCGCTCGAAGGGCAAATCGCCGACATTGCCGACCGTATCGCATACAACTGTCACGACCTCGAAGACGGCATGAGGGCAGGTCTAATCGATGGCGAGAAATTAGATATTAAAATCGTCAAACGGGCCGAAAACCAGATTAAAGCAGGCGCCATCGGCAACCATACCATTCGCAGGACAAGAACCGCAAAAGCGATTATCGATATGCTTGTCAGCGACTGCCTCGAAACGAGTAAGAAGATGCTCGCCGATGCGAATGTCAAAACTGTCGGCGACGTTTATTCCGCCGGCGAAAACTTCATTACAATATCGGCCGAAAGCGAGGCCGAGCTCGCCGAGCTGGAAGAATTTCTAATGCAGAATTTTTACACACATCCATCCCTGCTTCAAACCTCGGGCAAGATAAGGACCTGGCTGGAGAAACTATTTAAGAGATTTTGTGACAAGCCGGAGCTTATGCCCGGCTACTTCCAGCGATTCATTAAGGAGCAGGGTCTTCATCGAACGGTCTGCGACTATATCGCCGGCATGACCGATAGGTTCTGCTTAAACCTACTGGAAAAGTAGGCAATTACCTCAAAGATTGGCTTTGTTTTTTCAAACCGCGGATTACACGGAGCCAGCGGATTAGCAAAATGCCGCTTTTGTTCGTATTATGTTATTTTCAAAGAACTTACGTTATTCCTCCTGTTTCAGATTTAGGATTTCGTACTTCGAATTTCCGGCCGCAGGCCGGCGAATTGGGTTTGTTTTTTCAAATTAGTTTTTTACCTCAAAAAGCTGGTTTTTCTATGATTTTGCTCCATTCGGCCCCACTTAGGTTATTCTTTTAACTTTACACTTTGAACTTTTAACTTGAATTGTTCCCTCCGCTATTCTGGGCCATTCCATCGGCCAACTTTATATAATACCCCTGCCTGGCGGGCATACAAGGAGATTCCCCATTTTTTAGCGAAAAATGACGTTTACATTTGACTCGTTACTCGTGCTGCGTATCGCGTCTGCCGTAAGGCATCCCCGAGGGAGCGCGTATTGCAGACGGCGGATAACTTCGCTGTCATCCTGAACAAAGTGAAGGATCTGGCCAGCGAATTGATGGACTCCTGCAAGATGGCAAAAAAATGTACCGCGGACCTTAAAATTCCTATTAATTTATATCGTAATGTTATGTTAGCAAATGCTATCCTGTCTATTCTCCTCTTCGTCCCGCTTTGAGCAAAGGTCACGACATTTTTTTGAATCCATCGAAATAATCTCTTTTTTCAACTGTGGCTCACCCAACAAACTATTAGGTGCATATTGCGATTTTTCAAGCCAACTAGCAAATTCCTCAACGTATTGCTCGTTTGTGCGAGATTTATGTCCTTGATGTGGATGTATCATGGGTAAAAAGTCGCTCCGAAGACAAATGGGGTTATCACCAAAATAGTAGAAGTGATCCGAAAGGAGCGCATTTTTACCACCCAAGTCGGTTGCGCGATTATTTTCTTTGTGTACACACGGTTCCACCAGTGGATCGCCTGGTGAAACAAAATCGTATATGCAATCACCAACCTTTCGACGGAAATCGGAATTCGACCAATCAGGAATTTTCCCCGGTAGATTACTTTGACAATAGTTGTAATAATCCCGCATAGAAAGTTTTCGTGTGACCTGCATCGCATACACAACAGACGTTGATATATCACCAATCGGAGAATTTTTAGATCCAATACCAACAATCCAATCGCCAATCTTGGCCACACGACGAATTGCAGGCTTACAAATTACAAGCGTGCAAACCCCCCAATATGGATTTGGTGCCGCCCCCTCATCATACCGTAAGCAATATGAATAAAGTGTCATGTCAGATACCCCCAATCATAATGCAACTTACAATTTTTATTTTTTTTCAGCTTCGGCATGCTTTTTCCTTTTAGGTTAGTCTGCCGGTTATAAACGAAACCTAAAATGGTAAACATCCCTAATTTCCTAAGTTTTTTCGAAAACCAGCGACTTTTATTCTTTGGCTACAAATTCACCGCAACCTTGATGATGATCCGTCAATGGCCATCTTGTTACTTTATATAAAGTCTCCTTTTCGATTTCAAAAATATATGGTAAAGGAGCTTTACAATGACATTCGCCTGTATTATCTTTGAATGGTTTCCAAAATTTACATTCTGTGCACAAGTTATCCATTTTCCCATCCTTAATTTGTTTATTTTCAGCTTCGGTCTGTTTCTGCTTTTTTGGGTCTGCACATCATCAAAAAATATAAAATAGTTAACGATCCTGATTATTAAACTCCTCAATATTTTTTAAGTATTTATTAGCAATAACCTTTGAGAATGTTTTTAAATCTTCATAATTTAAATAAACTTCGATTGTAAAATTTTCATTCCATCCTAAGGCATCTTTATCATCAGAATTTTTTTGAGAAGGATAACATCGAATAACAACTCCCTTCCAGTATGACTTTTCAGATTGTGATTCATAAAATTCATCTCTCGCAGGCCTAATATTATGGTGTGCTATCCCATGTCTTAATCTTCTTAAAAGTTCATCTAATAATAGATTATTTGCATCTTTTATTTTGAATTTAGTCGATTTCAGAATAAGACGTTTTTGATTGTAAACATCACCATTTTCATCAACAAGTTCCACGGATCCAATAAAAAAGTCTTTAATTTCTTTAATTTCTAGTACTCTGTCTTTCAAAAATGAAGAATTAAGATCGAAATATTTTCGTTTATAATATTCATGTGGAAGAACTATGAGAGTTAATAAAGAATTGATTAAATGTGTAAATTCAAATTGTCCCCTATAATCATCCAAGTTTCGAATCGTTCTTTCTATTAAGCGCTTATCAAACGTATTAATTTTTGGATATCCCATAATACAAATCCAAAGTAGCAACGGTGTTTAAATTGTTTTCTGTAAACCTTGTTAAAGTTAGTACAAAGATACTTAATCCAGGATGTCTCGCTTCCGTCTTCGCCCTCAAGTTGCACCTAAGGCACAAGCTACGCCGGACAAGTCGCTCGCTAAAGGTTGATGTTTGTATTATAGGCATTATTTATAAAAACCTCAAATGAAATCTAAGGCAAGGGGATTCTTAGCGAATTAGAGGATTAGTTCATTAGAGAATTAGCAATCCAGAGTAGAATGACATTAACTAAGATTAACACTTTTTATCAGATTCCTCCACTTCGCCCCTAAAGGGCTCCGGTCGGAATGACATGGGGCTGTGATATGACAATAATATTCTTTGATAAACTTTTATTTTTGAGTTACACTTCTGCGATATGAAAAGATTACTTACATCGTGTTTCGGGCTTGGTCTGCTGCCATTGGCACCGGGGACGTGGGGTTCGCTTCCGCCGGCCGTCATGTTCGATTTGTTAGGTTATATCGGGGCGACGCCAGCCACGATAGCAATTGTGATGGCGGCATTTATCTTGGCGGCTTCGATTATCTGTATAAAATTCGCACCGGCGGTAATCGCCCTTACGGGTAAAACAGACCCGGGTGAAGTCGTTGTCGATGAAGTCGCCGGTCAGGCGGTGACTTTTTTAGCTATTGTGCCTTTTTTGAGTACGTTCACAACAGGTCAAATCTGCACTACAACGGCTCTCGGATTTTTGCTGTTCAGGTTGTTCGATATTGCCAAGCCGTGGCCGATACGCAAACTCGAAAAGTATCCGGCCGGCTGGGGGATTCTGGCCGATGATTTGCTCGCGGGCGTCTATGCCGGGATTGCATTGATATTCTGCTATAAAACCGGCCTGATAGATTACATTACCGAATCGTGCGCCTACGCCGATGATTCATCTCTCGGCGTTTTGCACGCCGTCATTTTAGGTATCGTTCAGGGTGCAACGGAATTTCTGCCCGTCTCGTCATCCGGGCACTTAGTCCTGTTCGAGAATATCTTCAAATTCGATCCGGAAACGCCTGAAATGCTGCTTTTCGATTTGAGCGTTCACGTCGGAACCGTCGCTGCGATTTTCATCGTCTTTCGCAAATCCATCAGCGATTTTGTCAGGAACCTTCTGGCATCGGGCAAATACGGAAAGAGACCCATCGAGATTTATAAAAGAAGCCCGAGCGTTCACATCCTCGTCCTGGCGATTCTTGTAACCGCTGTGACGGGCGTTTTGGGTATATTGCTGGAAAAAAATTTCGCCGCAGCACGCGGCAATTTGAAAGTTGTAGCGGCGATGTGGCTAATCACCGGGACTTTGCTTTTGATTACGGACTCGCGGAAAAAGACCCGATTGGGCCTTCGGCAGTTCGGCATACTCGCCGCGATAATTGTCGGCCTGGCCCAATCGGCTGCGATTATGCCGGGAATATCTCGCAGCGGCGCCACTATCTGTGCAGCCATACTGGTAGGCCTGCACCGGCGGTGGGCGGTGGAATTTAGTTTCCTAATTGCCATACCCGCTATTTTAGGAGCGGCACTGATACAATCAGTCAGGGATTTCGCCCAGATCAGCTCCGGCAGCCTGCCGATTATCCCCGTCCTGGCCGGCTCGGTTGCAGCAGCGATTACCGGTATTCTGGCATTGAAACTGCTGATAAAGGCATCGAGAAAAGCAAATCTGAAATATTTCGCATTTTATTGTTATTTACTGGGAGGGATTGTGCTTGTTTATCTCTTGAGATAAGCTCCGATATGTGAGAAAATCATAATACCGTCAGAGTGTGTTTTGAAAAATCATCTCGGTTTTATTGATATGACGGAAAAAATATGGGAAAATGAATATTTGAATGTATAATATTTGCCGGTTGTGTTTTCGGATAATTAATTTTATACCTTTGAGCAAGGTTCCGTGAGCCTGCTCTGGAGGGGTATGTAAGATGACATTAAATAGTTATAGTTCTCTCTGCGATGACTTCTATCTCGATATGTATATCAATACCGAGCTGGATCTTCCCACCGAGCGCGATACGATTCTTTCTTTTTTCGAGCGGGTACGAAAACAATATCCCACGATGGGATGTTTTTACCGGCGTGAAAATAACGAGTGCTGCCTGGAAGAAGACCGCGACCACGGTCAATATCGATGGGTCAGCCTCGAAACGGACCGAATCGGCTCCGGAGTCGTCAATCCTTCGAACTTCGAGATGGCCTATCAACAGAACCGCTTAGTGCTCGAGCTTGTCCCTTATATGCTCAGTGTCAACCATCTCGACATCGACTCGCTGGATGTCACCCTGGCCATGGATTTCGATTGTACGGGCAGTCACGACGAGGTCATCGCTGAAGCGCTATTGTCACAGAGCGCGTTCAACTGCCTGCTCGATTTGCCCGGTGCCAGGCCCATCGGCTGCTCACCGGCGATAGTCGTGGCATTGACCGACGACGAGCGGACGCAGGGTCGAATCAGCATAGAATCAAAGACAAATGTCTTCGGCCCCAAGAGGAAAGAGCAGGTCACCGACGAGGCGATTAGTTTGTCTTTTACCGTCCGCCGATACCCGGGGACCAGCGAGCAATTCGATTCTCTGCAATCGTTCGAGTACCAGTGCCGTCTGGCCGAGGAACTAATGGCCGAAAAAATTGTCCCGAATTTCGTCCTACCGTTGACAGAGACAATAGCGCAAAAACGATTAACATGATTTAATTCAGGACCGTCAAATGGCTGTCGAGGCGCCATACAGCAGATACAACAAGAGCAGTTTCAAGATTGCAATTTTTTTTTGTATCGCAGCCGCTGCCATCTTCGCATACGACGGCTACCTGAGTAAATACGACTGGTCCATGCGTCGAAGCTTCTACGAAGATCATGTAATAGACGGCAAGCCGGACGGTGACATGATATTCAATCAGAAATCCCCCTTCGCATTTATCGTCCTGGCCGTCATCCTGATATTCTGGTACAGAGTTCGCAAAGACAAAAAACTTATCGCCGACGAAAACGAACTCATTTTCAGCGACACCAGGAAGATTCCTTACGATTCCATCGAAAAAATAAATAAAACCTACTTCGATTCGAAAGGCTATTTCACTATCACATATAAAAACAAAGACAGCAAAGAAATCGACCAAAAACTCAGTGATAGAACGTACGATAATATGAAAGAGATTCTGGAACTTCTCGTGGAAAAAATCAGTCGGACACAATAACATCGGGGCCAGAGAATCCCTGTCTTCCACACAAAAGAATCACGCCTTATTTGAAGGAAAGGACATAAATGAATTACTGCGTCATAGGGTTACAGTGGGGTGATGAAGGCAAAGGCAAGATTGTGGATATTCTTGCCGAGAAATGCGATATAGTCGTCAGGTACGGCGGCGGCGCCAACGCCGGCCACACCGTCGTCGTCGGCGACAGCAAGTTTGCCCTGCACCTGTTACCCAGCGGCTCGATCCGGCCGAACACTACCTGCGTCATTACAAACGGCGTCGTAATCGACCCGGAGGTCCTGATTAACGGGATCAAGCGTCTTGCCAAGGAGAACATCTCGCTCGATAAGAGACTTTTAATAAGCGAGAATGCACATGTTGTCCTGGATTATCATAAAAAAGAAGACCAGTTGCGCGAAGAATCGTTAGGCAAAAATAAAATCGGCACAACCATTCGCGGTATCGGCCCCTGCTATGCAGACAAGGTCGGCAGGAGCTACGCCGTTCGCATGGCCGATTTAACGAACCTGGAAAATCTCAAAGCCAAATTAGAGACCATTGTCGATTACAAGAACAAAGTTTTCGGGGCCGTCTATAACGCCGAGCCGTTAAACGCCGACGAAATATTCGAGAAGTGCAAATCTTACGCCGACAAACTCACGCCCTTTATAACGGACACGACGGAATTCCTGCACAAGTCGATAGCCGAAGGAAAAACCATCCTCTTCGAGGGTGCACAAGGCTCGTTGCTGGATTTGGACCACGGCACCTTCCCGTTTGTAACCAGCTCGAACTCAAGCTCACTTGGTATGCCGGCGGGCAGCGGCGTGCCCGCTAAAATGGTGGGAAAATTTATCGGTGTAGTCAAGGCATATACAACAAGGGTCGGAGCGGGCCCCTTCCCATCCGAACAGGACAACGAGACGGGCCAGTATATCCGTGACAGGGGCAACGAATACGGCACAACGACCGGCCGTCCCCGTCGATGCGGCTGGTTCGACGCCGTTGCGGCCTCCTATGCTACAACCATCGGCGCTATAGATTCGATAGCTCTATTGCACCTTGACACACTTTCCGGACTGAAAGAACTGAAAATCTGCAGGGCATACAAAATCAACGGCCGGGAAGTAACATTTTTCCCGGCAAGTATCACCAGACTATCGTTAGCCGAGCCTGTTTACGATACCGTACCAGGTTGGGACGAGGAAATAACCGATGTGAGTGACTTCGATGATTTGCCTGCCAATGCCAGAGATTATATCAACCGAGTCGAAAAACTGATAGGCAAACCAATCGACATAATTGGCGTGGGGCCGAAAAGAGACCAGACAATATTCAGATGAACATTCTAAATTATTTAGAAAGTCACATTAATGACAACGAGCTTCAAAGAAAAAATCGGGAACACCGCCAAACGCCTCGGCCTTTCAATCGAACAGATGCCGCATCATATCGCAATTATTATGGACGGCAACGGTAGATGGGCGCAAAGAAAGGGCCTTCCGCGAGTTGAGGGGCATCGCGAGGGCGGAAAAACCGTAGAAACAATAGCTCTACGCTGCGTCGATTTCGGTATAGAATCTCTGACTTTGTATTCATTCAGTATTGAAAACTGGAAACGACCGAAATACGAGGTCAACGCCCTCATGCATCTTTATACCCAGTATCTGGTCGGGATTCGGCCTACATTGATGAAAAACAACGTCAAGCTCATTCACCTGGGCCGTATGCAGGGACTGCCGAAGTCGGTACAAAATGAACTCAAAAACACAATGAAGATAACCGGTAATAACACCGGCATGAGACTTGCACTGGCATTAAACTACGGCGGTAGAGCGGAACTCGTGGATGCCACCAAACAAATTGCACAGAAATATAAAAAAGGTAAACTCCGTCTGAAAGATATTGATGAGCAAACCATCAGTCAAAATCTTTATACAGCCGGACTCAACGACCCGGACCTTTTAATACGTACGGCGAACGAGATGAGAATCAGCAACTTTCTGCTCTGGCAAATTTCGTACAGCGAATTTTATGTTACAAAAACATTTTGGCCGGACTTTAAAAAAGCAACCCTGGAAAAAGCGATCCTGGCCTATGCAAAACGAACCCGACGTTTTGGAACTGTCAGATAAATTAATGGTTCATAGTTGAAAACTCACCGGGGACGAACTATGAACTGCGGACAAAAACAAACAATGCTAAGATACAGATTAATTTTCGGTATATTAATGACGGTGCTCTTTATTTCCGTCGTCATTTTTGACGGCTGGATAGACGGCTCGCTTACCGCCTCAACAACGGATAATAAAAACGTACAGGGTACCGTCTTTTGTATTCTCATTGCTCTTTTGGCAATTCCGGCCCACCTGGAATTGTCGAAACTCGCCGAGGCAAAGAAACTGAAAATCTTCGCGCCCGTTGCGATTATCTCCTCGATTCTGTTAGCAACTCAATCGTACTGGCTACAGTTTATAGAACTTCGGCAGGAGCTCGTTTTACCTGTTCTATTGACTTTCACGTTATTAAGCCTTTTTATTTATCAATACTTAAATTATGGGACCTCGGGAATTTTGGCCAATTGCGGGGTAAATTGTTTTTCTATCCTGTATCTGGGGCTTTTAAGCGGTTTTTGCGTAGCTATACGAATCAAATTCGGCCTTTGGCCCCTGCTTATGTTCGTATTTGTCGTAAAATCTGCCGATATAGGTGCTTATTCATTCGGAACGATGTTCGGAAAACATAAGTTCTCGCCCAAAATCAGCCCCGGAAAGACCTGGGAGGGTATGGCCGGCGCCGTTGCAGCGGCAATGATTGTTGCTATTGGTTTTGCCGCAGGATGTGATATAATGGTTTGGTGGGCTGCGGGAGCTTTTGGTTTTTGTTTCGCTTTCATCGGCCAGCTCGGTGACTTAGCCGAGTCAATGATGAAGCGGGATGCCGAGAAAAAAGATTCGGCAAACAAAGTTCCCGGTTTCGGCGGCGTACTGGATATTATCGATTCGCCGCTGGTAGCTGCGCCGTTTGCGTATTTGTTTTTTACGTGGTGTTCCTAACAGAGGAAAACGTTGGAAATAACCATACAATTAGATTCAACTGATAAGCAGCTTGAATTATTCGGACCGGGTGACAGCTACCTTCGGATTCTGCGCGGAAACCTCGGGGTCCATATCACCGCCCGCCAGAGCAAACTGACAATCAGCGGCAAGGAAAAAGATGTTAACAAAGCCGTTGAAGTAATTGAAAAAATGCAAAATAAGCTTCACAAAAGCCATTCGCTCACTGAGGACGATATCATTGCCTTTATCAGGCGCCGGGACACGGACCAATCTATCGATAATACCGAGGCTATCGGTGTTTACTCCCATAAAAAAGCCATAGAACCATCCACCAAAGGTCAGCAAAAATATATCAAAACAATGCTGGCCAACGACCTGACCTTTTGCATAGGCCCTGCGGGAACCGGCAAGACATACCTGGCCGTGGCAATAGCGGTCTCAATGCTTAAAAAAAGGCAGATCAGGAGAATTGTCCTTGCGCGTCCGGCCGTGGAAGCGGGTGAAAAACTAGGGTTTCTGCCGGGCGATCTCCAGGCAAAAGTCAATCCATATCTTCGCCCTCTGTTTGACGCACTCGAAGATATGATGGATTTCCCGCAGATGAAGAAATTCATGGAGCTCGATATTATCGAGATTATTCCGTTGGCTTTTATGCGAGGCCGGACGCTGAACGAGGCGGTCATTATCTGCGATGAGGCACAAAATACCTCGGCCCTGCAAATGTTGATGGTCTTGACAAGACTGGGGCACGGCTCCAAAATGATTATCACTGGCGATATAACCCAAATTGACCTGGAACGCGGACAAAAAAGTGGAATGATTGAAGCGATTGAAACATTACGCAAAATTAAAGGTATAGGTTACGTCGAATTAAACCGCTTAGACATCGTGCGGCACCGACTGGTTCAAAAAATTGTACAGGCTTATAAAAAAAGACAAAATGCCGATTAACTTTCGTTTTTAACGGGACAAATAAATGCCGTTTATTAAAAAAATCAGTCCGAGACGAAGCAGGGTCCGTAAGACAATCTCCGCCGAACGCTACTCGCAGGTCAGCAGGCTTGTCAACACGGATTCTTTAATCTCGATGCTTTTATGGCTGTTCTTTGTTGTCCTGTGCATACTGATTATTAATACCTATCAAGCCAGCCGTTATCGACTCATACCAACAACTGTCATTGTTATATTAATTTCTCTGGCCGGGGCTTTGTACATCTATCGTTACCAAAAGCGAATGATACATAACCACGCCAGAATCACCGTACTGGTCACGATGTTTCTTTTATTACTGGCTTCGACTAAATTTATAACCGCCAAACTCACCGAGCTGCAAACCGAGCACACACCCTATGCCTGGGTTACCGGAACCGCCGTTATTACAGCCATAATTTTGACAATCGCCTATAACCAGCGTTTTGCAATCGGTATGAGCCTTATTTATTGTCTGCTTGCCTGCTTTGCGGCGGAACCGCTGCAGGTAAACGGCCAATATCAACTGATGAAAATCGACCTTTTTGTAATCATGGCTACAGGGGCCTTTACCTGCTGCATGGCCCTGAAAGAAATCCGAACAAGAATTAAGCTGCTTCAGGTCAGCGCCCTTGCAGGCGTTATAGTATTTATTACCGCTGCTTCTCTGGAGCTGCTGATTCCCAGCTTATACACGAGCAGGGCTTTTGTAAATGCCGGTCTGCACGCAGGAGTCACTCTTGCCGTCGGATTATTAATCCAGAGTTTGCTTCCTCTGATTGAAAAAGCCTTCCGGATAGCAACAAGTATGACCCTGCTGGACTACAGCGATGCAAACCAGCCTTTGTTGAAAAAACTTGCCATGGATGCGCCCGGCACGTTCAGTCATAGCCTGCTCATAGGTTCTGTCGCCGAAGCTGCAGCCCAAGCAATCGGGCGCAACGGTCTTTTATGCAGGGTCGGCGCCTACTATCACGATATCGGTAAAATGAACAAAGCCCACTATTTTATCGAAAACGAGGTCGGCTCAGCGAGCAGGCATAAAGAACTCTCACCGACAATGAGCCATCTGATTATTATCGGCCACGTTAAAGACGGGATAGAAATGGCACGAGAATACAACCTGCCAAGTGTACTCCGGCAATTTATCGAGACACACCACGGCACTACAGTGGTGGAGCATTTTTACAACGAGGCCAAAAAACTGACAAACAAAAAAAACAAAAGAAAAGCCACCAACGAGCCTTCCGAAAGTGAGTTCAGATATCCCGGCCCGAAGCCGCGGACAAAAGAAGCCGCGATTGTCATGTTGGCCGATACGGTTGAAGGCGCAGTCAGAAGCCTGTCCGAAATCACACCGACAAAAATAGAAGCGGTCGTGCACAATATGGCCATGAGACGACTCCAGGACGGGCAATTCGACGAATGCGACCTGTCGCTGCGGGAACTAAGCCAGATCGAGGCCAGTATATCCAAAACACTTGCGGCACATTATCACAGCCGAATCGCATACCCTAAAGCTCCGGACGAACCTCTGGAATCACAATCACAACCTGAAAAAATCCTGCAAAAGAGTAATAAATAACAATGGCCCCCGTTAAAACAGCCCGGGATATAAAGATACATATCACACAAAATTTCAAGGGCATAAAAGTGTCTTTGCTCAGACTGAGAAAATTAGTCAGAACCACCTGCAGCCGTTTTTCGGGAAACGATATACGAAAGACCTGCGGCAAAACCGCAAAATACGAGATTAGTATAGTCATAGTGGGAAATACCCAATTTCAGGAATTAAATAACCGGTATCTCAACCGCAAATCCATATCCGACTGCCTGAGCTTCGACCTGTCCGACGACGAGGAACCGGATTCTATAAAAATATTTGAGATAATCGTCAACGGAGAGCTGGCGGTAAAACAGGCAAATTTACGAGGACACACAAATCAGGCCGAACTGGCGCTATACGTAACACACGGCCTGCTGCACAACCTCGGATTTGACGACTCCGCACCGGGTCAGGCACGAAAAATGCATCAAATCGAAGATGAAATTTTACAGCAATCCGGTTACGGTTTAGTATATAATAAGAACGTAAAGGCACGGGAACGTAAGAAAACAAAAAAATAAACGCCCCTGTGTATTATAATTGAAAGGGTATTAACAAGTGGGTTATATGGGCTGGGCGATTTTGCTCATTTGCTTTCTCGCAGGCGGGACAATGTTCTTTTCCGTCAATGCCGTCGCTTTGAGGACGTTCTCGCACGTCAAATTACAGGACGCCTTCAAGGCATTAAATAAAAAAGTAAATCACGAAGATTTAACGGGCCGGCTGGCCGAAAAAGCCGAAGAGCTGATTTTAACATGCTGGTTATACCGGCTCATTTTCAATATGTTCATATTACTGCTGCTGGTTGACGTCATAACTACATTTCGACAATCGAATACTCTGATTAACTATTTTCTCGCATTTATCATTGCAACGATAATATTCTCAACTTTCAGCCTGGCCGTTCCTCACGCCTGGGCCAAATATGCCGGTGAGAAAGTCCTGAGTCGAACTTACTGGATGCTGTTACTTCTCTCGGTAACGGCTTCGCCTTTTCTATACGTATTCAAACTTTACGACGGCTTCATTCGGCGCCTGGCGGGAATCACCGAATCGACACCACAGGAACAACAGGAAGAAAAACAGGAGGAATTCCTGACCGGCCTGGAACAGCACAGAACCGAAGGCGTCCTCGATGAAGAAGAGCAGGAGATGATTGAAAACGTACTGGAGCTTAGCAGCAGTACGGCCGACGAGATTATGACCCCGCGTACAGACATCATTGCAGTAGAGGTCAACTCCGATTTGCACAAGGTCCTGGATACCATCAACAAGGCCGGCCATACCCGTGTGCCGGTTTACGAGGACAATATCGACAATATCGTCGGCCTTATCTACGCCAAGGACCTGCTGCCTGAAATCGGCAGAAATCCCGAGGATTTCAAACTCCGCGATAAAATCAGGAACGCCTATTTTGTGCCGGAAACCAAACCACTGCGGGCACTGCTGCATGAGTTTCAGAATCAGAAATTACATATCGCGGTCGTGCTCGACGAATACGGCGGGACGGCGGGTATCGTGACACTGGAAGACATTCTCGAAGAGCTTGTCGGCGAAATAGCGGATGAATACGAAGAAACGCCGCCCGAACCGATCAGGAAAATTAATCAGAACACGATCGAAGCCGATGCAAGAATATCCGTTGACGATTTGAACGATGAGTTCGAGCTGGAGCTGCCCGAAGATGAAGACTACGAAACAATCGGAGGATTTGTATTCTCGCGTCTCGGTTATATCCCGAAGACGGGAGAAAGCTTCGACTATGAAAATCTCAAATTCACTATCGCCTCGGCGGAAACCAGAAAAATCAAACGCATAAAAATCCAGAAAATAGAGAATGAAAAGTGAGCTAAAGTGACTAAAGTGACACGTATGTGTCATCCTGAGGCGTAGCCGAAGGATCCGGCCGGCGAAGGAGAGATTCTTCGCTTCGCTCAGAATGACAGCTTCGCTGTCACTTTAGGCACTTTTTCCAATTATGTTGACCAAGGACCTCGCTATCTGCATACGTGCCGTCGATTATTCCGAAACTTCCCAAATCGTCACTTTTTTCACTAAAGCAAACGGCAAAATCAGCGCTATCGCAAAAGGCTCCAAACGGCCCAAATCCGCATTCGATGGGCCGATTGAAATTTTTTCGCACGGCAGGATAGTTTTTACCGATTCGGACAGGGAGAAACTCGCCACACTGACAGAGTTCGAATCCGCTTCCGGCACGGGAGATTTCACCGGCATAGGCGGCGATCTTTTTGTGCTTAACTGTTGTTATTTCGCCGCCGAGCTGCTCAATAAAATGACGCACGATTACGACCCGCATCCGGAGCTTTTCGAGAGCTTCCTTTTGTTTCTGCAGAATGCGACTGAGAAAGAAAACAAAAACCGGATATTGGCATTATTGATACTGTTCCAATTATCCCTGCTCAAGGAAGTTGGCTTACAACCTGTGCTGGATTGCTGTGCAAACTGTAAAAAGTCTGGTAGGGTGGAGCTTGCCCCACCATCATTTAATCCGGCCGGTCCGAACGTGCCTGAAATTTATTTCAGCAGCACCGCCAACGGCATAATTTGCAGAGATTGCGAGGTGAGTTTCCCGGACAAGATTCGACTGTCGCAGCCGGCGGCCAATTGCCTTAGCAATTTGAAACAAATCGCACAAGCAAAAGAAAAAACTTTAAATGAAATCGAGGCGGTTTTAATTCACCACTTCACTGAGCTGCTCGGCCACAAACCAAAAATGGCAAAACACATCCTGAAAGCCTGAATCTCGATTTACTCATGGCGACTTGCTTGCTACGACCGTACCGCCATAGGCGCCCATATTGATTCTTCCACCATTCGGTTCCGGCTCCTCACCGACAGGGCTATTCGGATCACCCGCATCTATACAAGGACTATCGACATCATCCTGAACCCAGATTTTATTTATTGGATCCCACCTGCCTTCTTTTGATTTCAAATGATAATCACCATTATCCGAGTCAGCGAACAGAGGGTCTGTATTTATGTTACCCGTATTCGATTGACCTCCCTGAATATAATTAAAAGACAAGATTGAATCACCAGGGCTTGAAACAAACCATTGGGGTATATTGTCCCAAAAAATACAATTTATTATAATTATTTTTGAATCGGAATTGTAAATGCCACCACCATATAAAGATAAAGCTGAATTTGAAGCGAACGTACAATTGGTAATTGTCAGAACGCTATTTCTACCACTGTTGTGTATTCCACCGCCAAGATTATATGTTGAGTTTGCGGAAAAAATACAGTTTGTTAAAAATGAGTTACCCGAATTCCATACACCTCCACCAACTCCGCCTGCATAATTTTCCGAAAAAGTGCAATTTGTCGATATTGACCCGCCAACGTTGTATAAACCCCCACCTTGAAAAGCACGGTTTTTTATTAAATTACATTTATTTATTCTTGGGCGACAACCTCCTCCAATGTATATTCCACCGCCTTTAATATCGTTATATCCATTTGTAATTGTAAAACCTTCCAATATAGAACTTTGCCCTTCTCCGTTATGAAAATAGAAACCCCGCCCTTTATTTTGACAATCAATGATGCAGGTTTCAGCGTCATCTTCACTGCGAAGAGTTATATTCTTACCCTTGAAATCTATATCTCTATTCCCTCTACCAGTATATATCCCGTTTCGAACAATTACAGTATCACCGGTTAGGGCCTTATCGATCGCCTCTTGAATAGAATCGAAGGGATGCGAGATTGAGCCGTCTTCATCGGGATCTCCGATGTTGGGATCACCTGGGAAGGGATCATTTAATGCATCATCGTCAACGAAAAAAAAAATTCTTGTGGATTCAGCGTCATATTGATTGCATTATAAGCATCCACACATCCGTATCCATATTCTTCGTCATAACCTTCCGGACCCAAATCTTTAGCAGAGTGAAACAGGATATTTGCTATTTCAATATTTGTTAATGTGTGATCCATTGACAAAACAAGAGCAGCTACACCGGCAACAATCGGACAAGATCCCGATGTACCGCCCATTTTATCCGTATAGTCAAGTATATTTGGATCTCGGTTATTTACACCACTGATGCCTAAGGTGTCTGTGGTCCACAGATTGCCTCTCATATTCGTGTCACCGCTGGGAGCCACAATATCAAGTTCAGGGCCGCTTCCACTATATTGCCAGTGGCCACCGCTCATACCAACCGCTCCAACCGCGATCACCTCTGGGTATTTAGCCGGGTACATGACATAGCCACCATCAGCCCAATTTCCCGATGCAAACAGTACAATGCAACCCTTGCCATTGCGCCCGACTCCATCGAGCTTAGTAATATCCTTTATGGCCGAATGAATGTAAGTGCAATCAAAAGAACCTACCCGGATTACCCCCGGTTCCCGTATGTTTGTGTACTGTGCTATCAGAACCCAGCTATTGTTGATAACATCTGCACCATTAGCCGCAGCGTACCGCAATGCTTCCGCAAGGGCCATTCCACTTACACAGCCCTCTTCTTCAGAGACATCTGCTCGGATGGACATTATTTTACAATTCCATGTGACGCCAGTTACACCTATACTGTTGTCGCCTCTTGCAGCTATCAGTCCGGCGCACATGGTACCATGTGATCTCCCTGAAAGTGTGTTATCACCATCTATGAAATCCCACCCATGCATATCATCTATGAATCCATTATTATCTTCATCAATTCCGTTCCCTGGGATCTCTCCAGGATTGGTCCATAAATTATCTACTAAATCGGGGTGATCAATATCAAATCCTGCATCAATAACAGCTACAACAATGTTTGGATCACCTTGTGTAATATTCCAGGCTTCAGGTGCTCGGATCATGTCCAGATGCCATTGCTGCAGAAAGTACTCGTCATTGGGTTCTGTCCTATCTTGCATATCCGCTTCAGATGGTCCGCACAAACCTACCTCAAGAGCAACATCCGGAAAAGCCCATTCAATGAAATCTATATTATTTAGTTCCTCAATAGTGTTAAGAATGTTCTCTGGCGTCTTATGTATGGGTT
>CAZMZR010000018.1:0-47394 GCA_964570855.1 uncultured Pirellulales bacterium | reverse complement strand
GCACATTACAAACGTAAAGTTTATTATCTGCCAATTTTATAAAAATACTTATTTAGTAAATGTTTTTATATATCAGCGACTTATAAAATCTTTGCCAAAAAGGGGCTGATTGATTTTGGGTCTTCCTTGACTATTTTCACGAAAGTTGGCGAAAATAGCACAATTACCAGCGAAAAAAGCCACCGGTTAAAATGATAAAAAAATACATTTTTTTCCATACCGAGATTATTTTGTGGACAGGTGGAGCGATAGTGGTAAATTGAGAACGTCAACCTTCGAGATGTCAAGCGATGACATGTTCTGTGTCATATAAAAAAGAACTTAATAAGGAAGTCAAAGAGCTACGAATTGGATTAGTGCTTATTCGAACGATAAATAGAGGTGATTAACATGCCAGCGAATAAGAAAACCGCTAAAAAAAGAAAAGCGAAAAAGATTAATTCTAAAGAGCAGCCGGGGGAAACCAAACAAGCAGCGAATTCTAAAAAACGGAGCACTTCCAAAAAGCAAAAGAGCTTTCCTATTGTCGGTATTGGTGCTTCTGCCGGAGGTCTGGAGGCTCTTGAAAGATTCTTCTCAAACATACCGGCTCAGAGCGGCCTTGCCTTCGTGGTCGTCCAGCACTTAGCTCCGCATCACAGAAGTATTATGGACTCGCTTCTAAAGAAATACACAGGGATGAGAATCCTGCAGGCACAGGATGGGATGAAGATTGAGCCGAATTGCATATATTTGAATCCGCCTGACAAAGATATGACCGTTATGAACGCTACTCTTTGTTTAATGGAACCGAGTGTACCACATGGCGGCAGATTGCCTATTAATTGCTTTTTCCGTTCCCTCGCTGCCGACCAGCGTGAGAAGGCAATTTGCATTATTTTATCAGGGACAGGGTCGGACGGCACTTTGGGGCTAAAGGCCATCAAGGGTGAAGGCGGAATCGCGATAGTTCAGGAAGAGAAGCAGGCCAAGTATGACAGCATGCCAAGAAGCGCTATAGATACGGATATGGTTGACTTTGTGTTGCCTGTGGAGAAAATGGGTAAGCAACTTGCGAAATACATCAAGCACCCCTATATTGAAGGTAGGGCGCGGCCGGTGACGCCCAAGCAGCGATACATAGACTCGGTGAGGAGGATATTTGTACTGATTCGAGCAAGCACCGGTCTTGATTTCTCCAATTACAAACTCAACACAATCCACCGTAGGATTGAACGTCGTATGGCGGTACATCAGATCGAGAGGATAGAAGACTACATTCGATACCTTCAACAAAAATCTGTCGAAGTAGAGACACTCTCCAAAGATATGCTTATCATGGTAACTAATTTCTTCCGGGATCCTGAGGCCTTCGAGGTTCTTAAAGAAAAGGTGATACCGGCTTTATTGAAGAATAAAGAGTCCGACAGTCCTGTGCGTGTGTGGGTTCCCGGCTGTGGTACAGGTGAAGAGGCCTATTCCATAGCGATGCTTTTGGCAGAAGGTATGGATAAGCTTAAAAAGCATTTTTCCGTCCAGATATTCGGCACAGACCTTGATGCGGAAGCCATTGAGTATGCCCGAGGGGGTATCTATCCTGAAGCAATCGCCGCGGATGTATCAGCCGAGAGGTTGAAGCTGTTTTTTATGAATGAAAACGACAGATATAAGGTCAAAAACCAAATTCGGGAAGCGGTTGTTTTTGCTGTTCAGAACCTGATAAAAGACCCGCCTTTCTCTAAATTAGATATTGTCAGTTGCAGGAATGTGCTTATCTACATGGACACTGTGCTGCAAAAAAAGGTATTGCCGTTGTTCCATTATGTATTGGTTCCGGGCGGGTATTTGTTTTTAGGCTCGTCGGAGACCATAAGTGGTTTTAACGACTGTTTTTCGACGATAGATACAAAGTGGAAAATCTTCCAGCGAAGAATGATTGCCCCGAAGAAAACTAACGAATATCCTGGTATCCCTTTGGGCGATATTGAGACTACAGCCAAATTGACTGAACCAGAAGTCAAGCCCGCTGAGGCTAATATTCGTCAAGTTGCAGAAAGGATGATCCTCGAAAATTATGCCCCCCCCTGTGTTTTGGTCAATGAAAAATATGAGATTCTCTATTTTCACGGTCAAACCGAAGACTACCTATCGCCACCGACCGGGGAACCTACGTTTAACATCTTAGAGATATCGCGGCCGGAATTACGGCACAAAATCAGAACACTGTTGAACAAAGTAATCAAAGAAAAGAAAACGGCTGTCGCTGAAGGTCTGCAGGTAAGACATAACGATGGTTTCCTGGACATGGACCTGGAAGTCAGACCCCTTGTAGCCAAAGGCGGTGCAGCGGATTTGATGATGGTTATATTCCAGAGTAGAACAAGACGGGAGATGGCTGCCAAGAAGAAAAAGAAGGCTTTTGTAGAAGAGGCTGACCAGCCTGTGGCGGCTCTGGAGCGGGAATTGGCATCTACAAAAGAGCGCCTTCAGACGACGATTGAAGAATTACAGACCTCCAACGAAGAGCTCAAATCGACCAATGAAGAGTTGCAGTCTACAAATGAAGAGCTGCAGAGCACCAACGAGGAATTGGAGACATCAAGAGAGGAGCTGCAATCTACGAATGAGGAGCTGGAAACAGTCAACGCAGAGCTTCGGGACAGGGTAGATGAATTATCAAAGGCACACAATGACCTCAATAATCTTCTTGGCAGCACTGAAATCGGCGTTCTTTTTCTGGATACAGACCTGCATATCAAAAGATTCACACCAGCGGTGACGACAATATTCAACTTAAAAAATGGGGATGTCGGTCGTCCGATCAGTGATATTACGTCAAAAATGACCTATCCGAATCTCTCCGGCGATGCTCAGCGCGTGCTCGATACTTTGCGGGTTAAAGAAACTGAGATACAGGCCGACGACGGTAAGTGGTTTTCAATGCGTATTTTACCCTATCGAACGACAGAGAATGTGATTGATGGGCTTGTTCTTACTTTTATGAGTATAGACCAACTGAAAGAGAGGGAGCAACTGATGAGGCGTCTGGTTGCCGTAGTTGCCGACTCCAACGATGCTATCACGGTCCATGAATTGAATGGCGAAATTACCGCCTGGAACAAAGGTGCAACAAAAATGTATGGTTATACGGAGGCGGAGGCACTACAGATGAACATCGCAGATATCGTTCCCAAAGACAAGAAGGGTGAGGAGCTCGAATTGATCAAACAAATCAAAAAGGGTAAACCTGTAAAATCTATTGAAACAAGGCGTGTAACAAAAGATGGACACATCCTTAATGTTTGGCTGACGGTCACCAAACTTGTCGACAATAAAGGCAATGTTGTCGCTGTTGCAACAACCGAGCGAGATATCAGCGAAATAAAGAATTTAACGAAATTGACCGGAGCCCGTCGGTAGGACAAATAAAAATACGGATAAAGAACAGTCCGAAAGGATTATGCGATGGAGCGCGATACAGGTCGTTCACGACAAGTCAGCGAACTGCGAAAGCGGGCGGAGAAGAAGGTTAAGCGACAAATAGTAAAACTGCGAGGCCGGCCGTCCATGGATAGCGATCAACTGATACATGAACTGCAGGTTCATCAAATCGAGCTGGAAATGCAGAATGAAGAGCTTCGCAGGGTGCAACTGGAACTGGAGGAATCACGTAGTAAGTATTTCAGCCTGTTCGACCTTGCGCCTGTCGGCTATTTTACCCTTGATGAAAACGGCCTGATACTTGAGGCAAATCTTACCAGCGCCGAGCTACTGGCTCTGGAGAGGTGTGATCTGATAAAAAGAAAATTTTCCCATTTTATTACACAGGATTCCCAGGATGTATTCTATTTACACTGCAAACAGGTTCTTCAAACCAAAAGAAAACAAACCTGTGAGTTGAGACTAAAAAGGAAGGATAGCAGTGAATTCTATGCAGAACTTCTAAGCATATCCTGCCAGGATCCGGAAGGTAACTTTAGCCAGTTTCGAATAGCAGTAACTGACATTACTGATCGCAAGCGTGCGGAGGAGGCACTACGGCAGGCACAGGAGCAGCTTATCCGTAAAGAGAAGTTGGCCGTACTGGGGCAATTGGCGGCAGCGGTGGCCCATGAACTGCGCCAACCACTGGCGGTAATGAGCAACGCCGTGTACTACCTCAAGACTATCCTTCCTGATCCCAATGAGACTACAAAGGAATACCTGGAGATGATTTCCTCAGAGATTCGTGACTCAGAGAAGATTGTGTCTGACCTTCTGGACGTTGCGCGTACCAAACCCGCCGAAAGAGAGCAGATAGCGGTTTGCGACATGGTTGCTCAGGCATTGGAGAAGAAACCGCCGCCTGAGGTTGTTAAAGTAACCACCGAGATAGCCGCAGACCTGCCGACCGTGTTTGTGGATTCACAGCAGATGGGTCAGGTGCTGATAAACCTGATTACCAATGCCTTCCAGGCTATGCCGGAAGGAGGCACGATAACCTTCAATGCCCAGGCAGAGAAGGACAAAGTGCATCTCTTTATAACTGATACGGGTTGCGGTATCTCTGAGCAGAGCATGGAAAAGCTCTTCGAACCGCTTTTCACTACCAAGGCTCGGGGTATTGGACTTGGTTTATCAGTATCCAAGAGTCTGGTGGAAGTCAATGAGGGTAGTATTAAGGTTGAAAGCGAAGAAGGTAAAGGCAGTACCTTCACAATTATCCTGCCAGGCAAAGAGGTGCAATTATGAACAAAATGTTGCGCATCCTAATCGTAGATGATGACCGCATGATGGTCAAGACCCTTCAGGACATCCTCAAGGTGAAGGGCCACCTGGCCGAGGGTGTTTACTCCGGCTCTGAAGCTGTGGATAAGATTAACGCCGGTCACTTCGACTGCATCCTGACGGACATCAAGATGCCGGAGATGAATGGGATGGAACTCCACCGAGCTATAAAGGCGATGCAACCTGATTTACCGGTGGTGTTAATGACTGCCTACGCCACTGACAAGCTGGTTGAGGAGGGATTAGCTGGAAGAGCAATAGCTTCTCTGACCAAGCCGTTGGACATGAACCGGCTGCTTCGCTTCTTTTCTGCTCTGCGAGAGGAACGCACCGTTGTAATCGTCGACGACGATCCCCTGTTTTGTAAGACTCTCGGAGACATACTACAAGGGCGAGGCTTCACAGTTACTCAGATTACCGACCCTCACAGCGTAATGGAGAAACTCAGGCAGGATGGACAAATCGTGCTTTTGGATATGAAGTTGAATGGCATCAACGGTTTGGACGTCATCAGGAAGATCAGAGAGGAGTATCCTCGCCTGCCGGTGATCCTTATGACCGGCTACCGGAAAGAGATGAACGCGGTGATAGAGGCAGCCATGAAGATTAGCGCCTACACCTGCCTGTACAAGCCATTCGAGATTGAGGAGCTTATCCAAATCCTGACCGAGATAAACCAGGCGGAGATGGGAAGAATTTTGGCTGAGCCTGCCGGGAAGAGAAAATTGAGGTATATGAGCACTGAAAGTAAAAGTTTCAGTGGGTTCGTTATGCACCAGGAAAGAAACACGTAGGCGATAGGAGGCTGCATCAATGGCAAAAGACATAGCGAAGGAACAAAAATTTCAGGAACTGCGAAATCGGGCGGAGAAGAAGGTTAAGCGGCAAATAGTGAAACTGCGAGGCCGGCCGTCCATGGATAGCGCTCAACTGATGCATGAACTGCAGGTTCATCAAATCGAGCTGGAAATGCAGAATGAAGATCTCCGCAGCACCCATTTGGAACTGGAGGAATCACGTAGTAAGTATTTCAGCCTGTTCGACCTTGCGCCTGTCGGCTATTTTACCCTTGATGAAAAGGGATTGATCCAGGAGGTTAATCTTACAGGCGCTGAGCTGCTGGGTGTCGATAGGCGCTCTCTGATAAAAAGAAAATTTTCTCATTTTATCACCCGGGATTCCCAGGATGTGTTCTATTTACACTATAAAGAAGCTCTTCGTACAAAGAAGAAACAAACCTGTGAGTTGAGACTAAGAAGGAAGGATGGCAGTGAATTCTATGTAGAACTTCTAAGCATATCCTGCCAGGACCCGGAAGGCAGCTTTTGCGACCTTCGAATAGCGGTAACCGACATGACAGAGCGTGAGAAAGCAAAGCAAAAAATGCTGGAGTATCAGTCGCAGCTAAAATCCCTGGCGTCGCAACTGACGATGGTTGAGGAGCGTGAAAGGCGGCGTCTTGCAGAATTGTTACACGACCAGGTCGGCCAGCCTCTTGTTATTTCAAAGCTGAAGCTTGATGTGCTTTGTGAAAATATCGGCTCAGACGAGGCCCGTAAAGTATTGCAGGAAGACAGCGCCCTCCTCGGCCAGGTTATTAAAAACATCAGGTCGCTGACCTTTGACTTGAGTTCTCCTATATTGCATGAGTTAGGTATCGAGGCGGCTGTAGAAGAATGGCTTCGTGAACAAGTGCAGGTAAAGCATGGCATCCGTACCTGTTTCGAAGGCGATGGACAAACCAGGTTTTTAGATGAAGATATTCGCGCCCTTTTGTTCCGCAATGTCAAAGAGTTGCTTATTAACGTTGTCAAGCATGCGCACGCGATGAAGGTGAAAGTCTCTATCTGCAAATCCGGCAGTCAGGTAGAAGTTACCGTCGAAGATGACGGAGTTGGATTCGACCCTGTGGAGACTATGTCAATGGCGGCCAGAAGAGGCAAATTTGGACACTTTAGTATTCGGGAACGATTGGAGAAGTTGGGCGGACATTTCGTAATTGATTCTGCACCGGGCCATGGGTGCAGGGCTATCATGAATGTTCCGGTTAAGAACGAGAAAAAATAGTGCGGAGAAGAAAATGAGCATAAGAATTTTAATAGCCGATGACCACGGGATTGTACGCCAGGGCCTCCATTCGCTACTTGAGCAAGAACGGGACATGGAGGTAGTCGGCGAAGCCGAGGACGGCCGAAAAGCGTTAAGCCTTGTGCGGGAACTTGGCCCGGACATTCTCGTCATGGATATTACTATGCCAAACTTGAATGGGGTCGATGCAACCCGCCGAATAGTATCTGAATTTCCCGGTGCCAAGATAATTGCCCTGTCAATACACTCCGGTAGACGTTTCGTGGCCGACATGCTGAAGGCCGGCGCATCAGGTTACGTAGTGAAAGAATGCTTGGCCAGGGAAGTTGTTCGGGCGATTCGGATCGTTGCTGCCGGGGGCAAATATCTGAGCCCCGACGCAACTACTGCGGTGGTGGATGACTACGTGAAACCTTCGGTTCCAATCGCCGGTTCTGCCCATGAAAAGCTCTCAGGAAGAGAATGCGAGGTGCTTCAGTTGCTGGCTGAAGGCAAGCCTATGAGACAGATTGCTTTAGAGTTGAACGTAAGTCCCAAGACTATTGAAGCAAACCGTCATAAGATCATGGAAAAGCTGGACATCCACACTGTGGCAGGACTAACTAAATATGCAATATGCGAAGGGCTGACCTTGCTCGAGCACTGAGTGCTGCGAGCCTGACGGCCACCAGTCTGCAGGTATTAGGAAACCGCATTATCACTATTGATACAACGTTTTGCTGTTCTCATCCCGAAGTAAATTCTTTTGGAATCCGCTTCAAAAGCTCAAGAAAAACGGGGCGAGGTGCCGATATGCGCAAGTATATTATTTAAAATGGGGTCGTATTAGTCCTACAGCAGGATTTTGCTTGCCCGATAATTGGGGGTTATATGTCAGATAGTAGATTCGCAGGCGTATATTTAGGAATATCCTTTCTACTTTTTTTGTGATTCAACCGAAAAAAACCTCCCCAATGTAGCTTCGGGCGGGATAGAGATTTTTGGGGGCGCAGATAGGTCAATGAGCTATTGACTCTACAAAGGCTATTTTAGAATGACCAGCTTTGCCTTGCCCCAGGGTGGCGTCCGTCACGGAAGAATCGTATGAAAACCGCGCAGCAATTTAACGTTGACCAGATATGGGAGCATTTCCACAAGAGCGGTGCTGACCACTGCCGCAATTTACTCATGGAACATTACAGGGAATTGGTAAAAGATACTGCTGAATGGTTACATAGCAAATTACCTGATAAGATTGAATTGGACGACCTTATCAGTGCGGGCATGTTTGGTTTAATGGACGCTATCAAAGCCTTTGACCCTACCAGAGGTGTAAAGTTCGAGACGTATTGCTCGCCTCGCATAAAAGGTTCCATTCTTGATGAACTGCGGAGTATGGATTGGGTGCCACGGTTAGTCCGCGCCCGTGCTAACCAGCTCACAAAGGCCACACAGTTGCTTAAGACACACCTTGGACGCAAGCCCACCGAAGAAGAAATTGCTGAAGAATTAAATGTGGATTTGGAGGAGTTTAACAAACTCCGGCAGAATGCCAACGCTGTCAACTTAGTGTCATTGGATACTACATATAGTGATAATGACAGCGAAAAAAATGTCCAGGAAATAGATGTGATTAAGGATAAAAAAAGCCAGGATCCTGTGACCAAAGTTCAAAAGCAAGACCTGAAAAATGTGCTTACCAAGGGTCTGACGTCGGCTGAGCAACTGATTATTGTTTTGTATTATTATGAAGAGATGAACATGAAGGAAATCGGCAAGACGCTGGGTTTATCCGAGTCCCGCGTCTCACAAATGCACTCGTCCATCATCGCGCGTTTAAAAGCGCAGATGAGCAGTCGAAAAAAGGAATTTGCCGTTAAGTAGTTCGTGAGTCCTACCTGCTCAAGGTCGTTGGAATAGACCTCATAATCGCTGAACAGCAGTGAAAGGAATAGCAGTTTGGGGTTTTAAAACAGAGAGCATATTTTGGGGCGCTATTAAACAATGGGTTCCAAAAAGCAGGAAAACGAGGTCCGCAATAGTAAAACTAACGTCCTGATTGTGGATGACGATGATGGTCTTTCCGCTCTTATGCAAAAGTGCCTGCGGGCTGAAGGTTTTCGAACCGCCCGAACCACCACCTGTCCTGAAACACTTGACTGGTTCAAAAACAACCGTGCCGATCTGATGTTGCTTGACCATAAATTGCCGGACACTACAGGGAAACGGTTACTTAGGCAACTTGTCAAAGAAAACTACACCATACCCTTCATTGTCGTTACCGGTTATGGTGATGAGCGCCTGGCCGTAGAAATGTTAAAATGTGGAGCGAGAGATTATATAAGTAAAGATATGGCTCTGCTGAAGGTACTCCCGACGGTTGTTTCTCGAACGATTAGACAAATTAAACGGGAAAAAAAACTGGCAGAGGCGGAGAAATACTTAGAGGAGCTGGCCAAATTTGCTTCTGAAAGTCCCTTTATGGTAACGCGTATAACCCGCGGTGGAACGATATTGTATGCCAATGATGCCGGCTTAACTTTGCTGAGACAGTGGAGATGCAAAGTCGGTGATACCGTGCCGGGAGATTGGCATAAATTAATCGATGAAGCTCTCGATTCGAGCTGTACGAAGGTCACAGAGGCTAAATACGGTAGCCGTATTCTCTCGTTTGTCATTGTGCCGGTTACTAAGGCAGGTTACATCAATATATATGGCCGTGATGTGACAGAATATAAAATAGCCGAGGATAAGCTCAAAAAACTAAATGAAGATCTTGAGAAGCGTGTAATTGAGCGAACAGAAAAATTGACGGCAGCCAATAAGCAATTGTTACAAGAGAACAAGGAACGCAAGCGTCTTGAAAAACAACTCCTGGATGTTATCGAGAGAGAGCGTCGATGGATTGGTCAGGAACTACATGACAGTATAGGCCAGCAACTGACAGGCATTGAATTCATGGTTGAGACCCTGCAGCACATGCTGTCCGGCAAGTCGTTGAATGAAGCATCGTATGCGGCAAAAATAAGCACACTTGTGAACCAGGCAGCAAAACAGATGCGTGAATTTGCAAGGGAGCTTCATCCTGTAGATTTGGATGCAAGCGATTTGATATCGGCAATAGAGGAACTGGCTGCAAGTACAGAGCACTTGTTTGGTATCTCCTGCACTTTCAAACATAGTGAATCTGTCTCTGTCAATGATACTTCAGTAATAAGTAATCTCTATCGAATTGCTCAGGAGGCTATTACTAATGCATTCAGACATGGCGAAGCAAAGAATATCCTGATTAAATTGACTTCTAATAGGCGCATCTCGATGTTGACGGTTAAAAGCGATGGTCTCGACTTTCCGGAAGATCGGCCTACAAGTAAAGGTATGGGATTGAAGCTAATGACCCATCGTGCTGAGATAATCGGCGGCTCACTTAATATTCGTAGAGGTATCAATGGAGGGACAACCGTAACATGTGTGTTTCCAATTAAAAAAGACACTGACGATAATAGAGAGGATGATTATGACTAACAAAGAACAACCAAACAAAACCGACAAAATCAAGGCAAAGGTTATTATTGTTGATGACCATCCTATAGTTCGGGAAGGACTTACTGATCTTATCAACAAGGAAAAAGATCTCGTTGTTTGCGGGCAAGTCGAGGATGCTCATCAGGCGATGGAAATTATCAAGGCAGAAAAGCCGGATATAGCTATTGTCGATATTTCCCTTAAAAAGAGAAGCGGCATGGAACTGATAAAGGATATCCAGGTTCGATATCCCAGCCTGCCTATTCTGGTCCTTTCAATGCACGATGAGTCGTTATATGCAGAACGTGCTCTTGGAGCAGGAGCAAAAGGTTATATAATGAAGAGCGAAGCCACTAAAAAAGTTGTGCTGGCAATCCGCAAAATCCTGCGAGGCGAGCTTTACGTCAGCGATAGAATGACGACAAAAATAATGCGTAAATTAGTTGCAAAGGAGCTTGACACCGATCTTTCTCCGATAAAGCTCCTGAGCGATCGTGAGTTAGAAGTGTTTAGTTTATTGGGTCATGGTCATGGAACGCACCAGATAGCCGAGCAACTGCACTTGAGCATAAAAACAATTGAGACTCATCGGTTGCGTATAAAGAAAAAACTGAACATCGATGGTACAACTCAATTCCTCCGTCATGCTTTTCAGTGGGTTGAAAGCCAGGGCTGAAGTAAATTTTACCACGACTTACGGTCACACCTTTCGTATCCACTCTTTCAACTCTTACGCTGATACCTTCATATCTGTTACAAGAGCGTTTTTCTTTGTTGATGTGTACTATAAGGGATTACCCTACGCAAACAAGAGTACTCGACTGACAGGGAAAACAGTTTTCACCCGACCATGAAAGCTGAAGTTTTTGTTGTTCCTAAGCCGAATAAAATTATTGTATGTTTTTAGAATGGGGTAGAACGAGAATTTTCGATAACAAACACCAAAAGCTTAGAACTGCAAAGCACTCGGTCAAGGCGCCTGCTTCTCATCCTAAACCGAGCCAGGCAGTTCTTTCAGCAAGATGACCGGTAGTCCTGATAGGAAACGAACGCAGCAACAAAAAGGCAATGTTAATATGACTTAGTTGAACAAGCAGGTTGTTTACCTGTGACAATCTCAGTAAGAATAAATTAGCCAAAAAGATAATGAATGAGACGAAAATATCCCACTGTAATACCAAAAACGGATTTAAGATATTGATTGCCAGTAACCGCCCGGTCATGTTTCACAAACTGGTACAGCTAATCAACCACGAATCTGATGTTATTGTATGCGATGAAGCCGAGAATACAGCTCATGTTTTGGACACTATTGAGAGACAGCAGTTTGATTTGGTTATTGTTGATATTCCCTCGAATATCACATGTGATAGTAAAATAATTGAAAATATAAAATTACGAGAACCCAATGCGGCCGTCCTGGTACTTTCCATGGACGACGAGTTGCTCTATGCTAATTGCGCCTTTCAGCCGGAAACTGGGAGGTATGTTATAAATCAGGAAGCAAATGAACAAATCACAAGGGCAATCTGCGACATCAAATCCTTATTAAAAAGTAGGATTTTTGGATTTACCGTTTTTGTTAAAGTTGAAAGAGGTTTGGTTTATGCACATGAAAAAACCAAATAGACCGGCCGCAAAATTTCGTCGGACAACAAGTATGAAGTCCTGTCCTGAATGTAATGCGCCGAAGGCAGGAGCAAACCAATGGAATTAAAATGGTTCTTTCTTAGTGTGGTACGAATGCAGCGGAGACAATTGTGATGTACAATGGCTCCAGATAATATCTCAAAATAGTTCCGTTATGGGGGTACTTAAAAATGTATCGTTTAAATATGAAAAAGAAGATCGCATTTATTGCTTCATATGCGCCGAGAAAGTGTGGAATTGCAACTTTCACCTCTGATCTGATCAAAAATGTAAGGCTGGCCGGTGGTAGCGAATTTGAACCAATAGTAATTGCTATGCAGTCAGAAATTGACGGTTGTTTCAAGAAGAAGCCTATAGCACTCAATATTCGCAAAGATGTCCCCTATGATTATATTTCTGCAGCCGACTATATTAATTTTAGTGATGTAGATGTTGTGTCTGTCCAGCATGAGTTTGGATTGTTTGGTGGTAGGGGCGGTGCGTATATAAAGCTTTTACTCGAAAGATTGAATAAGCCGATAGTAACGACACTGCACACAGTTCTTGAAAAATCCGAGCCTAAGTATTTTAAGTCCTTAATTGATGTGTGCGAGATGTCAGACAGAGTGGTGGTTATGAACAAGCGCGGTGTCGAAATGCTGAGGGATATTTACGATATACCGGAGCGAAAGATAAAGCTGATTCCGCACGGCATACCGGATTTGCCTTTTGCAGACAGCGATTACTATAAACGTAAATTGGGTATAAACGGCCGGAGAACAATTCTAACTTTTGGCCTGCTTAGTAGAAACAAGGGCATTGAAGTTATGCTCAGAGCTTTACAGAGAATCGTCAAAGCCGACCCATCTATTCTTTATATGGTTTTGGGCGCGACACATCCTGAGGAACTGCGTCGCGAAGGTTTATCTTACGAAGTTGAGCTTAGAAAAATGGTCATGGATTTTGAATTGGAGAGAAACGTTGTTTTCCATAATCGCTTTGTAAGCGATGAGGAGCTGTTTATGTTTCTTGGTGCTGCCGATGTTTACGTTACTCCATATTTACATAAAGAGCAGTTGACCAGCGGTACGTTGGCCTTTGCGGTAGGCACAGGTAAAGCGGTTGTTTCCACTCCATACTGGGCTGCTCAGGAGTTATTGGCCCAGGGCCGGGGCAAGCTGGTTCAATTTGGTGATTCTAAACATATAGCTCAGTCAGTAATAGGACTGTTTCGCAATAAGTCCCTTATTTCCCGAATGAGAAGGCGGGCATACGAGTATGGTAGGTCAATAACCTGGCCTAAGGTTGGACAGGCTTACTGGAAGCTCTTCGGGCTTGGTACCTCTGATACCGAAGACCGATTCGCGAGAATGTAAGGTACTATCTTGTTAATCAGTAGCAAAAAATTAGTTTATACAGGAGTTTGATTGCAAATTTCAGAAATTTCTCAATTTTTTTTGTTAGCTATGCCGAAAAAGCAGTATTGGGGCTGTACTACGTCATGTTATATGTTCGAACCGGAAAACGCCGGGTACATTTTGATAAGAGGTATGATTGAATGGGGGTCAATATGGATAACAAACCCACGAATATATTGTTAGTCGAGGATGATTATACAACCCGTCGGTTAGTAGAAAAAGTCTTATCAAGGCCGAATCAAGACTTTAAGTGTGCACTCGAAACCGCTTCAACCCTCTCGAGTGCTATCAAGCAACTTCACAAACAGCAGTTTGACAACATCCTGCTCGACCTGGGCCTGCCAGACAGTAGTGGCATTGAAACTGTCGAAAAGATTCACAATTCCAGTCCGGAAGTGCCTATCGTTGTGCTCACGGCGACGGATGACAAAGAAATGGAACTTGAGTCTATAGGGCACGGTGCGCAGGATTACCTCGTAAAGGGAACAGATGCCTGGGAAAAGCTTGTTCCCCGCATTCGCTATACTATCGAGAATAGAAGGGCTGTAAAGGGGCTGGTAGGCAGCTACAGACATTTTAGATGGATCGTCCATGACTGCCCGAGTGCAGTCGTTTGCATCTCAACTCAAGGGCAAATTCTCGACTTCAATCATAAAGCCGAGCGACTCTGGCACTGCAAGAAAGAAGATGTCATCAGTAAGAATTTCTTTACCCTGTTTGTCTTGGATGACGATAAGGAAAACCTACGCGCTGACATTCAAAGAGCACTCTCCGGCGAACCATTCAAAAATACCAAAACGAGCCTCACCCTGGCAGACGGCACTAAATATTCATTGTTCTGGAATTTGGATCGCCTTGGAGATGGAGAAGAGGAAAGTACGTCAGTTATAGCTGTTGCCCATGCCGTCGCCCAAAAAACTCCGATCAAGAACGATTTCTTTCTGATTCCCGGCCTTGCCTATAATCCCAACTTTGAAGATACGGTAAATATGGTCTTGAACAGCCTTTGTGAAATAATGGAAAAGATTGATGATGCTACCAACCTTGCCGAAGTGGTTTCCATGAGACGCATAAACAAAGGCCTGTATGAGACCAATTATAATCACGAACGGATACCACACAAAAATAATGCTGCTATAGAGCGCCTGGTTTTAAGTCTAATGGGGCCCGAGGATCTTAGCTCTTAAGTTAAATCTTTATTCTTGTTTGTGCTTGCAGCATGTAACGGGTGTACAAGCAGTATGGAAAATGTGTTGACATCTCAAGAGTACGTATAGAAGCAGAAAGGACGAGCAGTGGTAAGTGAAAAAATGACGTTCGAACCGCAGGATTCTGTTGAGGAGCTTATCAAAATCCTGACCGGGATAAACCACGCGGAACTGAAAAGGGCTCCGGCCCATACTGCAAGAAAAGAGAATGTCGTCTATGACCACAGAAAGTAAAATAATCATTGTAGATGATGATCCCAAGCTTAGGAAAAGCCTATCCGACATCTTAAAAGTAAAAGGTTATACCTGTATTGCTGCCGCCAAGGGCAAGGTAGTCATGAATAGAGTCCAGGAAGAGAAACCGGCAGCGGCTCTTATTGACCTTAAGCTGCCTGATATGTCCGGCTTAGAGGTGTTGCGGGAGATCAAAAAACACTCGCCTGACACAGAATGCATAGTCCTCACCGGTAATGCCTCACAGGCGTCGGCCATCGAAGCAGTTAACATGGGCGCCTATAGTTATGTGCAAAAACCCTACGATGTGGAGCAACTGTTGGTGACTATCCGCCGGGCAATTGAAAAGCGTGAGGCACAGGTAACGTTGCGGGAGGATGAGCAAAAACTCGCGGGAATTGTCAACTCGATGACGGATCATATGGCCATGATAGACGAGCAACATAATATTGTGTGGGCTAACGATGTTGCGAAACGTTCATTCGGGCCAGATCTAATTGGAAAAAAATGCTATGCTGTTTACCATGGGTGCGAAAAAGCCTGCAAGCCATGCATTGTGGAGAATACTTTTAAAGATGGCAAAATACATGAACATGAAACAGAAGTTATCGGAACCGATGGACAAAGAATAACTCTCTGGTGTACCTCCAGCGTGTCTGCGTGGTACGGAGACGGGCGACCGAAGTTGGTGATAGAGACTTCCCGTGACATCTCCGACCGCAAGAAGGCGGAAGAGCAACTTGTAAGGCTTAATGAAGAGCTTAAATCGTTAGTGTATGTTACATCGCATGATTTGCGATCTCCGCTGGTTAATATTCAAGGTTTCAGCCATGAATTGTATCAGAGTTGCAGCCTGATACGCTCAGCTCTTGAGGATAAGGGGATAGCTGCGGACATGGAAGAACAGGTGAGGATTGCTTTGAATAAAGATATTCCTGAGGCGTTGGAATTTATTTCGGCCAGTGTGAAAAAAATGGATTCGCTGCTGTCAGGATTGTTGAAGCTTTCTCGACTGGATCATGTAGAGATATGTATCAGAACGTTAGATATGAATGCAGTTCTGGCCGATATTGTTAATAACATGGAATATCGGATAAAGCAAGTGGGGGCGACAGTGGAAATTAAGTCGCTGCGGCCTTGTCTCGGTGACCCATTACAGATAAATCAGCTCTTCTCTAATCTTTTGGATAATGCTTTGAAGTATCTTGATGACCGTCGGCCGGGCTTGATACAAGTTTACAATAGTGAAACTAAGGATGGTCAGAATATTTATTGTGTACAAGATAATGGAGTTGGCATTCATCCTGAACATCAGGGTGAAATATTTGAGATATTCTATCAGCTTAACGCCAGCAGGAAAACCGGAGAAGGACTTGGCTTGACTATCGTAAGACACATTCTCAAAAGGCATAATGGAAACGTGTGGGTGGAATCAGAGCTTGGAAAAGGGAGTACATTCTTTGTCTCTTTGCCGAGAGCTTTCGTAAATGTTCCCAAGACTTCCTGTTCTAAGGTACAACAAAATGAAAGAAGATATGATTATTCTTATTGTTGAAGATGATATAGGTCACTTTGAGCTTGTTAAGAGACACCTGTGGCGCAGTTGTGTCGATAGTGATTTCTTACATTTCAAGGACGGCCAAGAAATATTGGATTTTCTATTCAAAGGGCAAGATGAAGTAAAATGCGAGGAAAAGAGTCGTTATCTCTTGCTGCTTGATATTCGGATACCCAAGGTTGACGGTATAGAGGTCCTTCGTAAGATTAAGGAAAATGAAGAACTGTTAAAAATTCCCGTGATTATGCTGACAACAACAGACGAGCCAAGCCAGATTGAACGATGCTACGAATTGGGTTGCAGCTTTTATATGGTCAAGCCAACCGATTATAATGAGTTCATGAAAATGGTGGAAGATTTAGCCGCAATTCTTTCTGCGGAGTGGTTAAAAGTGCCATCGATCGATAGAGAACGCATCATCTTAGCCGACACGGGCCGAGTAGCAATTACCTGCTCCCGTTCACCTGCCCCACGAAAACTGGTTCGGTTGTGAAGAAGGATATACCAATTTATAGCGTCACATCTTTGGGGCATTATAAACTATAGCCAAGTGTCCGCCATCTGTTCAGCACCTCATAAATCCAGCATCTGTGACGAACTGCGTCCCAGCCAGGCAAGTGCCTTGCGATAAGCAATATTATGGTTTGCACAGAGACTTTCAAAGTGGTGACGGAAGGAATGTAATTTGTATTGTCTGGGCATCTCCAACTTACAAATTTGATACAATTCTTTCAATCGCTTGAGCAGATATTTGACCTTTGCTGATTTTTGCCTTCGCCGGCATCTCAATAACCTTTCTATATTTCTTCTGTATGCTGCCCGTTATATTTTGCCTGCAGCAATATCTGCTATTATGTCTTTTCCTGCCTCTTTCCTGTCAAGTCCCATCTGGTAGATTCTTCTGGCAAAGCCGCTCATCAGGTTCTCTACACCCTTAAACGGCCCTATGATCTCTACACCAGCATTTTCGGTTATTTCAAATTCCACTAATTCCTTCTTGTGCGGCGAACCCCTCTGTTTCAACACACTCATAATCCTGTGCATCATGCCTTCCAGTTCCACATATTTTAGAATGATAATATTGTCACTGGCGGTGGAAAGGTGTGTTTCGGTTATTTCTGTTATTCCCAAAATCTGGGAAGTGGTATTAGTAAAAACTGAGGTAACATCGTGACTTTTCAAAAAGGCGTTTAGGCCGATTACGAATGTCCGGAATCTCCGCTCGTTATAAATCCTCTGAATGTCCGAAATCGAATCAAAGACAACTCTCTTTGCCTTTTTAGTTATGACCAGATCCTGGATCATCTGCAAATATTGCTCTGCCCTTAGGTCTTCAGGATAGTGGCAAAGCAACTCCACAATTCCATTATCCACATATTTTTTTAAGTCCCAGCCAAAGGATGCGGCATTCCTGTATAACTGGTCAGGACTTTCCTCAAATTCGATGAGAAGCGATTTCTCTCCGTGTTTGGCTCCTTCCATAATAAAGTGTAATGTGGTAACCGTTTTTCCCGAACCTGAGGCACCTGTAATCAAGGTAGTGGAATTCTTATATATCCCCCCATAAAGCAGCTCATCCAATCCTTTGATTCCGGTGGATATTTTTTGCGAAAATCCTTTTCCTCTTAGCTTTGGCTTGGGTCTGGGATAAATGTTTATTCCTCGAACACTTACAAGCAAAGGAGCTTCTTCGGAATCGTGGGATAAACCGCGGAATTTGAGGATTTCAATGGTTCGTTCCCTTTCTCCATGTGAATTCAGACGGTTATGCAGAAGTATCACATTGTCGGAAACGAATTCCTCAACGCCGTAACGGCTGATTTGTCCGTCTTCGAGCGGTCTTTCTGCTGTCATGATACATGTTACATTGCTTTCTTTGAGGTTGGCAGCAAGCTTGTGTAACTCCCAGCGGATAACCCCCGAATCCTGATAATGTGCGAAAAGAGCCGATACTGAATCAATCACGACTCTTTTGGCTTTTACCTTCTTTACGGCATGGGCAATTCTTGCCAGGAAGGCACCTAAATCATATTGGCCGACCTCGACACTGCTGGAATAATCCGGAGAAGCATCCACAAAAGCCCACTTGTTTTCTTTTACCAGCTTTTCTATATTCCAGCCAAAGCCTTTCACATTCCTGATGATATCCTGGGGGCTTTCCTCAAAGGTTACAAATACACCGTTCTCGCCACACTCTGTAATACCCTTATAAAGAAACTGGGAGGAAAACACCGTCTTACCCGAACCACTCGTCCCGCTGGCAAGTGTGGTCCTGCCTTTTGGTACTCCGCCATGAGAGATTTCATCGAATCCGGGTATTCCCGATGGAACTTTGTTTAATTTATTTGCCATTTTCTTGTCTCCTTATTATCCGATCGTCAGATTAAGGCCTGATAGGACCTTTTTTTTATCTGACAAATCACCAATAATTTTCCTGATCGGCGGAGGTAAAACTTTCACTAATGCGGGTGTAGCCATAATCTTATCTTTCTCAGCCAGTTGCGGATTCTTTAAAACATCGATGACCTCCAATTTACAAATATCCTTTAATCCATCTTTGAGGATGTTCTTCAAATTACCTATCGCTTTTACGGAATTAGTTGTCTGGCCTGTAACGTATAATTTTAAAACATACTTTGTTGCCATCTCTAATCTCCTTCGTTTAGTCCATAAAAACACATAGATTGACACAGGTCATTTCGAGCGCAGATTGTCCGTGTTCATCTTGTACAAAGTCAGAGTTTTTCGTTGCTGGCCGCTTCAGGTGAGGTAGTCGTTTTGTACGGTGTTGTTTTTACAAGCCCCCATATTTTCTCGTCCGGCGATATTTCAGCCACTTTTTTAACCCCCAAAAAATCCCAATTCCCTTCGTTTATCTATGTCGGGCAATCAATACCCCTTACATAAGAAAAAATTACCACACCTGAAAAAATTCTTACATTCGACAAAATTCCTGCCATTAGAAAAAGCGTTGATAGGTTCAGCTAATACCGGTCGTTCCGATAAGAAGGTCAAGAAGCCTCCGGTGTTCATCAGAGAGATTCAACTAAACTTACTCAAAGGATTTGACGACTTAAGAAAGGCAACGAGATGCACTGCTGGATTAAAAAGCCTACCCAGATTACAGGCAAAATCTGACGTGGCGATGGGGGTTTGTAAAGGGGGATTATTTGGAAACTGCCAATTAGTTCGACAGAAACATAGTCCTGATCAACCGCGTGCAGGTGAAACGCCGCTTAGGGTGACGGTGTCTGGTGAACTGACTTTGTCCGAAGTTCATTGCTCGTTTGATGACTCTTTACGGCGGGTTATTTTAATAATAGAAGGGATTGGTAGTGTTTTGGGGGCGTATTAGACACTCTGAGGGGCTTTATGAACTTAAAGAAGATACTTATTGTTGATGACGAAGAAGGTATTGTCAAGGTGGTCAAAATGTATCTTGAACATCATGACTATGAAGTCATAACTGCCAGCGAAGGTCAGGAAGGGCTTGAGAAGGCAAAAACCGAAAAACCAGATTTAATCGTACTGGACTTGATGTTGCCCAAGATAAATGGTTATAAGGTTTGCGGGCTGCTTAAGAAAGATACAAGATACACGAAGATTCCTATAATATTGTTTACAGCAAAAGCGCAGGAAAAAGATATAAAGCTCGGCGAAGAAGTCGGCGCTGATGCATATATAATCAAGCCATTTGAACCAGAAATCTTGCTTTCGAAAATCAAAGAACTTATAGGACAGTAGTGTGCACGATGGCAGTAGCTCAGAAAAAATTGCTTGGTGAAAGCCTGGTGGAAAAAGGAGTTATTACTGAGGAGCAACTCAGACAGGTAAAACTCGAGGCCAGAGCAGACGCGAAGCCCTTGCGGAAAATTCTTACTAAAAAAGGCTTAATCAGCGAGGAGGATTTAGCTGCGTTCTTAAGTCAGCAATTCAACGTGCCATTTGTCGATTTATCCAATTATCTTATTGATCCTGAGATTATTGATTTGATACCTGAGTATCTTGCCAGAAAATATCTTCTTATTCCCATTTTAAGAATAGGCAACGACTTAACCGTGGCCATGGTTGAACCCTCGGATATCTTTGCGATAGATCAACTGCATATAAAGACCGGCCTTAATATTGAATCGGCTCTAGCGGCGGAGACAGAGATTAAAAAAGCGATTGATCAGCACTACTCGGCTAAAGGAACATTAGAAGAAGTAATCGAAAGTCTTGACCGGGAAAAACTGGAAATTAAGCCCGGCCAGGAAACGGAATTGAAGAAGCTCCAGGGGATTGCCGAAGAGCCACCGGTAATAAGACTGGTTAATACGATGATTATCGAAGCAGTACATAAGGGAGCAAGTGACATCCATATAGAGCCGGAGGAAGATACACTCAGAATCAGGTTCAGACTTGATGGACTGCTCCATGAGCGTACCAGTCCACCTAAGTATCTACAATCCGCTATTATCTCTCGCATTAAAGTAATGGCTGACCTGGACATTTCTGAAAGACGTATTCCCCAGGACGGCCGTATTCAGATTAAGATGGAAGGCCGTGATATCGATATCCGTTTCTCCTGCATTCCTACTATCTATGGTGAAAACGTAGTTTTGCGTCTTCTGGATAGAAGCCGGGTAATTCTGGAACTAAAACAATTAGGCTTTTCTTCTTCTATTCTGTCTCAATATAAGAAATTGATTTCTTTCCCCCACGGAATAATTTTAGTTTGCGGTCCTACAGGTTCGGGCAAAACTACTACACTGTACACATCCCTGAACGCCATAAATTCTGAAGACAAAAACATTATTACAATTGAGGACCCAATCGAATATCACCTGGCGGGTATTCGCCAAATGCAGGTCAATCCTAAAATCGATCTTAGCTTCGCCGAGGGTTTATCCGCTGTCTTAAGGCAGGATCCCGATGTCATAATGGTGGGGGAAATTCGTAACGCCGAGACAGCCAAAGCGGCTGTTCAGGCAGCATTAACCGGCCATCTTGTCTTTTCTACTCTTCATACTAACGATGCTCCAAGCGCAGTCACCAGGCTTGTTGATATGGGAGTCGAGCCGTTTCTGATTTCGTCCTCCGTTATTGGGGTATTGTCGCAGCGGCTGGTACGCACAATTTGCACCGAGTGTAAAGGTAAAGGCTGCAAAGGGTGTCTTAAGACCGGTCTTAGAGGCCGAATAGGAATTTTTGAGTTAATGAGACCAAGTGAAAAAATCAGAGAATTAATTTCCACAAAGGCTTCTGCTGACCAAATCCGCAGGGCTGCAGTTGAAGCAGGTATGCAATTACTTTGTGAAGATGGCCAAAAGAAAATAAATGACGGTATAACTACTAAAGAGGAAGTTATGCGTGTTACTGAGGAGATATAAACATTGTTTGCTTACAATTATAGGGCCAGGGATAACACGGGGAAATTGGTAAGAGGCATAATAGAAGCCCTCTCGCAAGAGGAAGTGGCGGGGAAATTAGGCCGTATGGGGTATACCCCCGTAACCATTACCGAGGTATTTTTAGGCTTGAACCTGAAGCAATTAGAATGGAGTTTTAAGCGAATAAAAACTGAAGACAAGGTTATGTTTAATGTTCAGTTGGCCAATATGCTGGATTCCGGCTTGAGTATAACAAGCAGTCTTGAAATCCTGCAAAAACAAACAGAGAACAAGAAGCTCAGCGAGGTAATAGGCAGCGTGTCCCGAGGCGTGTCGGCAGGAGAGAGCTTCTCGCAGGCTCTTGCGAAGCATCCGCGGGTTTTCCCGAATCTTTTGGTTAGTATGGTTAAGGCCGCTGAAGCCGGTGGGAACTTAGGCGGGGTCCTGACCAGATACGCTGAATTTTCTGAGAGCCAGGCGGATTTACAGCGGAAGATAAAAGAAGCTCTGTATTACCCCATAATCTTAATCGTAGCCGCTACAGGAGTAATTGTTTTTATAGCTGCTTTTCTTATTCCGAAATTCGTAGAAATATTCAATCGTGCAGGAATCAGCTTACCACTGCCCACAATCATCCTTGATAGTATAGGCACAGCTATTAGGCAATTCTGGTACGTATTTATCTTGTCGGGTGTACTAATGGTCTTCGGGCTAAGAAAATATATCAGAACTAAGACAGGCAGGTTCAGATTTGACAAAGCCAGTTTAAAACTGCCTATCATAGGGCAGATAGTTCGCAAGACTTGTATTTCCCGGTTTGCCCGCACGTTAGGCACCTTGGTCGGCAGCGGAGTACCTATTCTGGAATCCCTCAATATTGTCAGCGATGTGGTGAATAACCAGGCATTGGGCAGGGTTATAAAGCAGATGCGCCAGTCCGTAGAAAAGGGTGAAAGCCTTGCAGAAAGTCTTAAGGTCAGCGAAGAGTTTCCACCGGATACTATTCAGATGATCTCCGTAGGTGAAGAATCCGGAAACCTCGAAAGAATGTTATATAAGATTAGCGACTTTTATGATCGTGCCACTGGTTACAGTATTAAAAAACTGGTCACCAGTCTGGAACCGATGCTATTAATCGTAATGGGGGTAATTGTGGCATTTACAATGGCCTCTATGCTTTTGCCAATGTTTGACATGGTCAAGCTATTAAGGAGATAGAAGTCTCTATATTTCGAAAAAACTAAAGGAGAAACTAAAATGAATTGTGTTTTACTAAAGGAACAGAAAGGAGAAATCAAAATGAAAAGAGCTTTTACGTTAATAGAGCTTATGATTGTGATGGCAGTGATGGCTATTCTGGTAGGTATCGCCCTGCCGAGGTTTAAAGGTATGAGGGAAGAAGGCAATATCGCCAAGGCGCAGGGGGAACTGCGGACACTTAAGACCGCCATAGAGTCTTATGCTATACACCATGGCAATGCTTATCCCACCAGCAGCACTACGCCGTATGCGACTTATCTGGATGCGAGCGCTGCCCCTGGACCTCAACTTATCGCCTCGGTGCTTTATGACCCCTTTGCCGCCGCTAACACCGAATATTATTACATTCTGGGAAGCGGCTCAGGCGGCTCAGATTACTACGCCATATGTTCCAAGGGGCCGGATGGGACTGCGGACGTTACAGCGACAGAGGTAGGCAACGGCGCCCTTACAACAACCGAGATAGATGATGATATAGTTGCTTCCAATGCTACTCTACCATAATTGTCAGGGGATAATATAAGGCGATAAAAAGAAAGCAGGAACAGTTGTGTCCAGAGGATCGCAGATAGCAAAGGGATTTACGCTAATTGAACTACTCATTGCTATTGTCCTTATTGTGGTCGGGTTGGTAGCTTTGATGGGGATAATGAGCGTTGGTATATGCGCTGATGCTAATCTTGAGTACAGACTCACAGCGCTTAATCTTGCTAACGAAAAGATAGAGGAACTGAAAGATACTGCCTTTGGCAGCATATGCGCCGGCACCGAAACCGGAAGTGCTATTGGTTTTGACTGGGTAGATCAACGCACGGTGAGTATAGATGAACCTTACGGCGCAAATCTGCTTAAAGACGTAACTGTAACCGTACAATGGACACAGAAAGGCAGTACACAATCAGTAGCGGTGGAGACATTCATTGCTAATTATTGAGGCGCAGATGCCTGAAAACAGCCAAAATTCGGATGTCCGCATATACAAAAGGGGAGCTACACTTTTGGAAACCCTGATCGCACTTTCACTTCTTTCGGTTTTGATGGGGGTAAGTGCGTATTTGTTTACAGTGGCTCTGAAAGCCTGGGATACAGGAAGCTTGCGTACGGAGATTCGCGAGGATATGAGTTATGCGATGGAGAAAACGGTCAGAGACTTGAGAGAGATGGCCAATGCAAGTCTTGGGCAGTATAGTTTAATTGCCCATACTATTGACTTCAACGATTTAGATGGAAACTCCTTTGTACTCTATTTGTATAATGCGGATGATTCGTCTTTTGACTCTACATATAGCGAAAGCTTTTATGATTTGCGTAAAGCTAATATTAGCAGTGGTGATGACCCAGCTTCCGGAGGTGGGCTTTTGATTCTACAAGATTTAGTGTCTCCCGATACCACTCCACCGGCAACAGCTCTAAGCATAGATCCGAATGATACCCAGGTTACCCTCGACTTTGTAGTACAAAGAGGTGACGAAACAGTAAGACTTAAAACAAAGATTAGACCAAGAAATTTATGAGACTTTTTCGAACAAAACATAAATCAAAAGTAACTTACAGCAATAAAGGAACAGCTTTACTGTTCACTTTAATAGTGATGATTGTCCTGACTTCGATGGTAGGGGCATATCTTGGTTTTGTTCAAGCGAGCACAAAAAACACCGGTGCTCAAATTTCAGACTGTCAAGCCATCTACTTAGCTGAGGCAGGCTTGCATAAGGCAATATTGAATCTTATGAGGACAGTGGCTAACGGTGGTCAGGGTGAAGGTTGGACTACAACCGGTACAACCGAAAGCTTAGGTAGCGGCAGTTATACTATGGAGGTCCAACGATGGGATTGGGCACTGGCTGCAAACAACAGCACTGCTTATAGCAATTCAGAGGTAGTAGGTTTTGAAGCCGCAAAAGCTATCGACGGTACTGATGCTACATATTGGGAATCGGACGGCAAACCCCAAGGTCCTAAGCCCAAGAATCTCATCATCGCCTTTCCTTATGCGTTGACAATCAATAAAGTCCGGTTCCTAGCGCCAACCAGTGATAATACACCCAGAGACTACACATGGGGGGTTTCTACCGATGGGGTGAGTTATACAGATTTCCCCGAGGTCAAAAATAATGATAACATCGATGTGACCTATACCTTCTCTGCCCAATCCAGCGTGAATTATCTGCGGCTCAGCGTAACGAAGTCCGGTCAACCCTCTTTAAATGTAAGAGTTTCAACTGTAGAAGCCATTGGCAGTAAAATTACCGTTACCGGCACAGTTGACGGTGATAGTAGACAGATAGAAGAAACCGTCGCTGTTGATGACTCCTCCGAGGAAGCCTACGACCAGATTGATTGGAACGAACTTTGAAATGTATAAAATAACCGAAATATCAAAGTTTCTGCCTATAAAAGACAGGCTTATTGGCCTGGATATAGGAACTCGTTCCATAAAGTTAGTGGAACTTACCCGCCAGCAAGGCAGGACAGTTCTTTCGAATCTTAAGCTGCAGGAAATAGATCCTCACAAGGACAATCAAGATGGTAAAATAAATGCGCTGAGAAATTTATTTCGGGACATCAATACAAAAAAGGCAAAGATCAACGTTGTTATAAACTGCTCGGCAAGTTGTACGAAAATATCAGTCATCCCTTTAATGCCAAAATCTGAAATCCCCCAGGCCCTTAAATGGGAAATGAGGAACTTCATATCTTTCCCAATAGATAAGGCGGTTATAGATTACAAAATCCTTGAGCAAATCGCCGAAAGCGGCGTTAAAAAACTCAAAGTTGTTGTAGCCTGCTGCCCCCAGGAAACCGTTGACAGATACCTTGATTTGCTAAGCCAGGCAGGGATCAGGCCTTCTTTGTTTACCCAGCACAGCTTTGCTTTAAAAAATGTCATCAATAACCTTTATTCACAAGATAAGAAAACAGTTGCGGTTTTGGATGTTGGATATAATTTCAGTGAGCTTCTGATTTTTCAGGATGAAGAATTTGTATTTAGCCGAAAGTTGCCCGTGGCTGATCAGAATTTTACGCAGGAAATGACACAATCGCTTACATCTGATTTTGGAAAGACGGAATTGACGTTGGAAGAGGCTGAGACAATCAAGAAAAAGTACGGCCTTATTAGGTCCGGCAACTCTGAGATATTAGACGGCAAAATTAGCAGTGCACATATTGTTGCTCTGCTTCGTCCCAATCTGGAAAAACTTGTAACAGAGATTGAACGTTCTTTTGCTTTTTATCGCGAAAAAGAACAGAGTTCGGCGGTCGAATCGTTAGTTTTGCTGGGAGGAGGCAGCAACCTTAAGAATCTGGCCGAGAACTTAAACGAAAACATGGGTATTCCTGTCCAAATAGGTAATCCGGTTGCAGCGTTTGCATTAGGCGAATCCTCCTTACGCGATGATGAGTTGGAGACAACGAACAGGTTTGCTTCAGCTTTAGGTGCTGCTTTGATTCGGCCAGATGATATCAACCTTCTGCCTGTAGAGATAAAACAGCAAACCAGGCTGCTAATTAAGCGATCCTCAATTAAGGCACTTGTCACGGCAGTTTTCGTCATTTTGGTTTTAGTATATGCAGGGATGAGGATAAGGCTTGGAACTTATGATAAACGCATTGCCACAGCAGAGTTGGAACTAAAAGCCTTATCTCCCGGGATAGAAGAACTGTCAAAGCAGGCATTCATAGTAAATATCCTGAACGGACGCGTTTATTGGAGCGACGTATTGAAGGAAATATCCAATCGTATTCCTGAGTTGGTTTATCAAACTGAAATAAACGTCAAGGAAAAGACGCTTACGTTAAAGGGAGAAATTAAATCGCCGGCTCTGGTCAGGGAGCAGGTTCTTACCGGATTTATGCGTTCATTGGAAAAAGGGATCTTTAAGGAAGTTACTTTGATATCCACAAAGGATTCATCTGAAAATAAACTTAATACTTTTGAGTTAAGGTTATTGATTGAATGAAGACTGAAGCAGCAGTTGCCCATATAACGATTAGATTAAAAAAAATCTTAGAGCCTTTCAGGAACTTGTGTGTCTTATGTGCCTGCTGTGTGCTTTCTGGCCTGATTATTCTAATCTTTGTATACAGGCCGTTGATGACCAAGTTGCACGATGCAGCAAACAGACTACAGGAGGTGGAAACTGAATTGTTGAATCAACGCAATGCCATTGCTGCATTAGAAAACTCAGAGGAAGGCCATATTATACAGCGAAATGAGGTTCCTTTGGCGATCGCTGAGTTAACTAAAGAAGGAAGAGGCCTTGGGCTTAATTTTAATTCTATTTCGCCAGGCCAGTTACAAGAGACAATACAAGCCGGCGTCACAAAGTTGCCCATCAGCTTTATGATAGAATCAGAATACAAGAATTTTGGTCAGTTCCTGACCTACGTGGAAGATTTTTCCAGCAACACTGCGGAAGTGGAAAGCTTATTCATTTACCCAAGTGAAAACGATTCGACTAAATTAGATGTGAAACTCGTACTCAATCTGTATGTGGAAATATAAAATGCAACGTAACAAGAAATTAACCATTTTGATAGTGCTCGTAACAGCAGTGGTTTTTGTATGGGTGCCAAAGGGCAAAAAGGCCAATGATACTTCATCGCCTGTTTTATTGGCCAGCCTTGATCAAGACATACCAACGATAGGAGTAGTGCCGAGAAAGAGAACCGAATTCGTCGGTTGGGGCAAAGATCCATTTGCTAAACCGCAAATAGAAATAAAAGAAGAAAAGAAAGTCGCCAGCGTTTCTGATTTTAAGCTCGGCGCTATTATGTGGGGCGACAAGCCCTCAGCATTCATTAACAATTCAATAGTATCGGTTGGTGATAAAATTAGCGACAAAACGGTTAAACAGATTGAGCAAAACAGAGTGATTATAACCGACGGGATAAATAATTATATCCTGAAATTAAAAGAATGATACGAACCGAAATGACAGGGACCAAAACAATGACAAAAACACTGATTCTGCTTGTTGATGACGAGTACGACTTTAGTAAGTTAACAGCTCTTGAGTTAAAGAAACTCGGGTATGATGTTACGACGGCGGTAGACGGGCAAGAGGCCATTGATTTGATAAGAGACAATAAACCTGATTTAGTATTGATGGATATTGTACTAAAGGGGCAATTCGATGGAGTGGAAGCTGCCGAACAAATACGCTCTCGCTTCAATATTCCAGTGGTTTATCTTACCGGTCATGTAGATGACAAGACGCTGGCAAGAGCTAAAATAACAGAGCCGTTTGGATACGTGGTCAAGCCATTCGAACGTAGAGAACTAAAAGTAGCTATAGAGATTGCTCTCTACAAAGCCAAAACACAAAACCAATTAAAAGCACTAACCGAAAAACTGCGGGCCAGCACAGAAAGTTTTCACAATATAGTTATAAAGAGTCCTGACGGTATTATTGTTATTAACGTGAATGGAATCGTGCAATTTATCAATCCGATGACAGAGGTCTTTTTCGGACATAAAGCGGAGGAACTTCTGGGAGAAAAATTTAGTTTTCCTATTGTAACCAGCGAAACGAAGGAGATCAACATCATTCGCAGTAATGGCGAAAAAGGTGTAGGGGAAATGCGCATAGCAGATATACAATGGCAATCTAAGCCTGCTTACCTCGTATCCATTCAAGACATCACCGATCGCAAGCATGCAGAGGAAGCCATCAGGGAATCAGAACAAAAATTTAGGGACCTTTTCGATGGTGCGAACGATGGAATACTTCTAGCTGATGCGGAGAACAGACTATTCTATGCCGCCAATAGAAAGATTTGCCAAATGCTTGGATATACACAAGAGGAGATTATGAAGATTGCCGTTATGGACATCCATCCTGAAGAGAGCCTGCCGTATGTTATAGGGCAATTCGAAAAGCAGATGCGAGGAGAAACCGAAATAGCGATGAATCTGCCTGTGAAACGGAAAGACGGCAGTATCTTTTATGCCGATGTCAATGCCAAGCCCATTATAATATCCGGCAAAACATACTTACTCGGTATGTTTAGAGACATCACCGAGCGAAAGTGGGCGGAGGAGGCACTGCGAAAAAGCAAGGAGCAATACCAAACTACTTTCGAAAACACCGGAACAGCCACCGTTCTGATTGAGGGAAACACCATCATCAGCCTGGCCAACGCGGAATTCGAACGGCTTTCTGGATATTCCAAGAACGAAATCGAGGGGAAGAAAAGCTGGGCTGAATTTGTGACAAAAGAGGATCTGGACAAGATGTTGACGCAGCACCGGTTACGAAGGGAGAATCGGGAAACTGCCCTAAAGCAGTACGAATTCCGGTTCGTGGCAAGATCGGGTGAGATTCACTCCATCCTGCTTTCCATCGACACGATCCAGGGTACGAAGAGGAGTATTGCGTCTCTTCAGGACATAACCGATCGCAAGAAGGCGGATGAGTCTCTGCAACAGCTAAACAAAGACCTCGAGTCAACCGTCCAAGAGCTGAACCGCTCGAACCAGGAAATTGAGGAGTTTGCCCACATAATCGCCCACGATCTGAAGGCGCCGCTGCGAACAATAGGGACTTTTTCTGATTTGATATTGAGGGACTACGGTGACAGGCTTGACAAACAAGGCAGAGAATGGATCGACTTTGTCATCGGAAGAGCAAAGCGGATGAGTAAACATATCGATAGTATCCTGTCCTTTTCAGAAATCGGATATGCTCAGGAAGTAATGGAAAACGTAAACCTGAATACTCTCGTTGCCGAGGCAATTGAAAGCATTGCTCCATCAGAAAACATAAAGGTAACCGTCAACAATAAACTGCCAACTATAGTATGCGACAGAACTCGTATGCTTCAGGTATTTCAAAACCTGTTGAGTAACGCTGAGAAATATATGGACAAATCTCAAGGTCGGATCGAGATCGACTGTATTGAAGAAAACTACTTTTGGAAATTCAGCGTTTCCGATAATGGTCCGGGAATAGAAGATAAGTACTATGATAAGATTTTCAAAGCATTTCAGACGCTTCTGCCGCGAGATGAATTCGAGACTACTGGCGTCGGCCTTTCGGTGGTAAAGAGAATTGTCGAGATGTACGGCGGAAGAGTTTGGGTAGAATCAAGGCTTGGACATGGAAGCACGTTCTATTTTACGTTCCCAGCACAGGAAATAGGAATTAGCGATGCAAAGCTCGAAACCAATACTGCTCATCGAGGATGATTACACAGACAAGTTGCTTGTAAAGAGAGCGCTAGATGAGCTTAAGATTACGAACGAATTGGTCCACACTGTCAATGGCGAAGAAGCGCTAGAATATCTAAGAAACGAGGCTAATGAAAGCCCTTGCATTATTCTCGTGGATCTGAATATGCCCAGAATGGATGGCTTTGAGTTCATGAGAGTCATAAAAGCGGATGAGACACTGAGGATAGTTCCTGTTGTGGTTCTGACTACCTCCAAGGAGAAGGGAGATGTAGCTAAGAGTTTTAAACTTGGCGCTGCCGGGTATATGGTCAAGCCCCCAGATTTTAATGAATTTGTTGAAACCATCAGGTGTCTTGATTTGTACTGGAGTTCAAGTAAGTTGCCAAATGAAAATAGAGATTATTGAAAAAACGCAAACTGTTATGAATAAGGACCTGACAAAAGTCTTGCTAGTAGAGGATGATGTAGTTGACGTCCGATTAGTAGAGCGAATCTTGGACAAATTTTCAGAGCCTGTCAAATTTGCCGTTGAATCAGTTGATAGCCTGTCAGAGGCTATCGAGCGCCTGACTAACAGGGAGTACGACATTGTGATAGCTGACCTGGAGCTTCCTGATAGTAGTGGTATTAAGACTATTCAAAAGCTCAAGCAGGTTATTCCAGACACACCCATCGTGGTGTTGACCGGGGTGGGTGATGAAGAAATTGGGCTTTCTGCTATAAGAAACGGTGCATCCGACTACCTGGTTAAGGACCTGCCGTTAAATGTCTTACTGGTTCGGACCATTCGTTACGCTCTGGAGCACAGCAACGTAGAGAAGGAAGTCAAAGCACTAAGGCAGCAATTAGAGTTCATTTTAGGTGCTACAAAAACAGGTATCGATATCATTGATTCGGAATTTAACATCCGATATATCAACTCAGAGTGGAAAAAGGTGTATGGCGATCCATCTGGTAAAAAGTGCTATGAATACTTTATGGACCGAAGCGAAGTGTGCCCCGGCTGTGGAATTATAAAAGCACTAAAGACAAAGAAACCTGTTGTCACAGAAGAAGTTTTGGTCAAGGAAGGTAATAGACCCATACAGGTTACAACCATACCGTTTCAGAATGAAAAAAAAGAATGGTTAGTCGCAGAAGTCAATGTGGACATCACCGAGCGCGAGATGGAAAATAAGCTCATATTGGACACCAATCGCCGGTTGCAGGAGACCTCGCAAGAACTTTTCATGACTAAAAGGAAGGTTGAGAAGAAAGCTGAGGCACTACATGAGGCCCACGCCAAACTGGAATTGCGGGTTAAGGAACGAACTGCAAAGCTTTCAAAAGCTAATGAACTTTTAATAAAAGAGATCACCAAGCGTAAGCAGGCAGAGGAAGCACTGCACACCACCGAAGCAAATCTCCGCAAGGTTATAGTCACAAGCCCCGATGGCATCGTTATTGTCAACAGAGAGGGAATAGTGCAGTTTGTCAACCCGGCTGCAGAATCCCTCTTTGGCCGAAAAGCAGAAGAACTCATAGGGGAACTATTTGGTTTCCCTGTTGTAGGGAGCAAAGTGATAGAGGTTGATATTGTCAAACACGGTGGCGGGCCAGGAATTGCTGAAATGCGGGTGGTGGAAACAGAGTGGAATAGCCAAAATGCTTACCTGGCATTGATTCGGGATATCACTGAGCGTAAGTGCGCGAAGGAACAAATAGAGCTTGCTGCAAAAGAGTGGAGAACGACCTTTGACTCCATTACAGATATGATTTCAATTCACGATAAGAATTGCAGAATCATCAGGATTAACAAGGCTCTTGCCAACGCCTTTAGGAAAGAGCCTAAGGAGCTTATCGGCAAAACATGCTATAAATTATTCCATGGTACAAAGCAGCCTTGTCCGAATTGTCCTCATATGTTGAGCCTCAAGACCCAAAAACCAGCCACACTCGAACTTTTTGAACCACGCCTAGGTATCCATCTCGGTATATCAACCTCGCCTATACTTGATGAGCATGGTGAAGTGATGGGCTCTGTTCATATAGCCAAGAACATTACTGATCGCAAGAAGGCAGAAGAAACACTTAAAGAGGCAAACAAGAAACTAACAGAATACAGTCAGCTAAAGGATGAATTTGTCTCCACCGCTTCGCATGAACTGCGTACACCACTTTCAATAATTCAGGGCGCAATACGACTTATCCTCGACGAAATACCAGGCAATATAATCGAGGGACAAAGAGAGGTCTTAGCTACAGCAATGGAGAATGTGAAAAGACTTGGCAGGATTGTTGAATCTTTGCTCAACATATCGAGAATAGAATCCGGCAAGCTGGATTTGCATAAAACTGTTGTAAATATTTGCGAACTCATCAAAGATACCGTTGCCGACTACAAAGCTCTCTCCCAGGAAAAAGGTATCTGTCTTGATTGCGAGGTTCCTCAACGAAGCATCGATATCTGCATTGACCTGGATAAAACCAAAGAAGTTCTGATAAATCTTATTTCCAACAGTATCAAATTTACCTCAGAAGGAGGCTGGGTCAAGGTAGTTTGTGCTGAGCGAGATGGAGAAGTTCTGGTTTCTATCCAAGACTCAGGTGTTGGAATTGCGAAAGAAGATATCCCAAAGTTATTTGACAAATTCACTCAGTTCGGCAGAAAAGCAGGCCCAGGGGAAAAAGGAACTGGCTTGGGCCTTGCAATTGCAAAGAAATTAGTCGAGATGCACAGTGGCAAAATTGAAGTTCAAAGTGAAGTGGACCAAGGTACAACCTTTATTGTCTCTCTGCCGTTTGCTCCTAAAGATGCAGCAAAGGATTTGTCTGTAGAAACGGACAAACTTGTAGAAAGTACTATTACTGATAATGAGACTCATAAAAAATATAGGGGGTAAAAAATGAACGAAAATAAAAGAATACTGATTGTCGATGATGAAAACGATACACTATTTATACTTCGGAAGGAGCTGACTGCAAGGGATTATTCTGTTATTACAGCAAATAATGGCAGGGATGCTATAACGTTAGCAAAATCAATGCACCCTGACCTTATCATACTCGACGTGGCAATGCCGTACATGGATGGCGGACAGGTAGCTGAACAATTGCAGGAAGGTCTTTCAACAAGAGATATTCCCTTTATATTTCTAACCGCTCTTTTTCCAAAGAGAAAAGAAAATGAACAGAGCTGTATTGTTGCCGGCCGCATGTTCATTGCTAAACCTTATGACATAGAGAAATTACTAATCCAGATAGAAAAACTAATTATTGCTCGTCTGCCAAAAGTTTAAGGTTCACGTTTACTTGACCGAAGCGGAACAACGGCGAAGTAAAATGTTCAATGTCGTAAAAGCTGTATTAACTTATAAAAGGGTGTTAAAATGGGAATCGAAAATTGGACGGAAGTTATTGTTCTTGTGGACTTGCCTCCAGAACCGCAAATAGGAGATGAGTTAAAAACCGCCACTGAGGTTGTTCGAGACAGAGGAGATTGTGACGTGATACTCGATTTTTCCCGCGTCGATATTGTAACCTCCTCAAGTCTCTCGAAGCTATTGAGGTTGCGCAAATTACTGGATGATTATGGGCATCGGCTTGTTTTTTGCAGCGTTTCCCCCGCAACCAAAGGCATCCTTACAGTAACCGGCCTTGATGGAATTTTCGACCTTGCGATGATAAGTTCGTTACCCTGGCGACTTTGCAGATTACCGTTTAACCACCACCCAAGAGACCGTCAGGTAATAAATATGCAAGACCACCGCTTGGGACAAAAAATTAGCTGATGATGCAACAGGTTCCAGGCAACCAAATATTATAGAATATCCCATATTTTCAGTAGAGAGTTCTTGAACAAGAAAAGGTTTACACTACGTATCAAATATGAACTTAGCGGAATGATAAAAAGATTGAATTTACTTTGGCTTTCTCATATATCTGAAAGCTGTCGAGTACTCTTTATAACCAATCCGCCACTGGCAATCGTTCAATTGCCTGGCGCAGTAATGGATCAACGTTTGTGTAGATGTCATTCGTCAGTTGGGGCGTGGAATGCTCCAAAAGCCTTTGAGTCACTGCTGTCGACACACCCCGTTGGGCTAAGAGGGATGCGAATGTCTTTCGCAGATCGTGAAACTTCAGTTCATGCATTCCTGCCTTGCGGCGTATAATATCCCACTTCTTTGGGGAGAATCGGTCTGCAAAAAGCGATTCCTGTCCGTCTGGAAGTGTAGCAACATAGTTGGACAGTTCTGTCATGATCTGTCCAGGAACAGGGCGTTCCGCCATAGCTTTCTTTGCTTTGCGGTTTTGAGTCGTGATTGTATTCCGGCCGAAGTGGATATCTCTGATCCGAATGGCTTCAATATCGCCGCGACGAAGCCCTGTTGTTATTGCCAGCAAAACTCTTAACAGCAAAGTCGGGTACATGGACACTTGATCAAATCCCGCACCTGTTGGGGGGAACAAAGCAGTCACTGGTTTCTGTGCCACCTTGATCTTTTTGGCCACTAGGTCAGATGCAACATAGTGATTCTTCGCTGCCCAGTTAAGAAATGCACTTATGTTTCTTATGTCCTTATTCAGTGTGTTTTTACCCACTTCCTTGCCTCGTTCCAGTATGAATCCATCCAGACTCTTCTGAGTGACGTGCTTTGATGAACTCGATCCAACCAGTCGCTCGTAGTGACGCAGGCTCAACAGAGATTCGTAGATCGATGCGTCTTGAAGTCCTTCTACTTGTTTGGCAAAGAGGTATTCATCAACCATTTGCTGCCAGTCGACATCAAAGGTGCCTGTAAAAACATCGGAATTGAGTTGAGTGTATTTGATATGCCAGAAGTGCTCGGCCAGTGATTTATTGGGCAGTGCCTTAGCCTTTCTTTTACTGCCTTCATACCAACCAACCCACCAACCTTTGATGTTCTTTCGCTTGTATATCCATGGCTTTCTCATGATGTCTATTGTATCGGCAGTTCTTGTGGTCAAGGTCATCAACAAGGCAAAGCGATGTGATAGGGGGAGTCAGATTGAAGACATACACACACGTGGGAGGGTTATGCCTGCTGCATATACATGTTATACAATAAGTTATAGGTAGGAGCGATGAAATGACATCGGATCAAATGTCCGAGTTATCAAATGTTGGCGGCCAAAAACTCCATTTATAACTCTTTATAGAACAAATTGTTATATTTCTTGTGCTTAGAACTCATCGTTTATTGTTTCCATTTTGTCTCCATTTTGCTTTGGAACAGAGCACATTTTAGCTTGATCCGCATGCCTTAAATTACGATAGAATGAATATTATGAGAAAAGTTTGGACCTACAAAAGAAAAGGTATTAAGGGCTGGTGGGTAGGTTGGTATGAAAGCGGCCAACGAAGAGCGAAAGCCCTACCTACAAAAGCACTTGCCGAACATTATCGACAGATCAAATATACTCAGTTAAACTCAAATGTCTTCACCGGGACTATAGTTGTCGATTGGTTGCAAATGGCGGAAGAATACAATAAAGATAAAACCGTTGAAGGTATTACCGAATCATCGCTTTATGAAATATCATTAACACTTAGAAACTTTCAAAGGCTTACAACAATATTAAGTTCTAAACAGTTAACACAGAATAACATCGATGGATTCATATTAGAAAGAGGAAAAGAAGTAAAACGCACTACCCTTAATAAAGATATTCGCAATATGAAAGCATTTATTCGCTGGTGTCAACAAAAGAAATACACGAACGGCAGTTTAAAAATCAAACTATTAAAGGAAGAAGAAAGACCTGTCAAATCATTGAATGAGTCCCAGATAAAAAAGCTTTTGTCTGTTACAAAATCATACCCAACATTAAACCTGCGTATTTTGTTAGCATTGGGGACAGGCCTTAGAAGGAGCGATATTGAAGCTATAAAGATTAATGATATCGACTTTATAAATGGAAGCATAACAACAAAAAGCAGAAAAACTAAAAAGAGCATGGCATCGCGACCCTTACCTTCACAAATTATTACAGCGCTTAAACTTTATGTGGAAAATCTTTCTAATGTGCAAGAAATGTTGTTTACAGATAAATTCAGTCATCGAAAATGGAAAGAGATACGCAATAAGATGGACTTGCCAGATTTAAAATTCCATGATCTGCGTAAAACTTTTGCTTCCACACTTGCTCAAAGAGGTGTTTCCACCGCAGTAACACAAAGGTTATTAGAGCACTCGTCACCGACTCTTACACAAAAAATATATACAAATGTCGATCCTGTACTTCGCCAATCCGTGAACCAGTTGCCGATAGAGCAATGGTTACAAAAATGATGTTTATACTTCTTCAATCCTTTGCTTGGAGGGATTTAAAGTGTTTCGGTCTCCTGCCTGCCAACGAGATTATCAGCAAGTTGCCATTGTTTCCCCAATTTATTAAAGGAACGGCCTTTAATTGACCTATATTGGTTCTTCTATAACAAAAACAGTTTCAGTCGGGAAAGAATATCGTTTTCAACGACTTAAAACCTCATCGAGGCAGCATTGTTCCGCCGGTTTCCCCCCAACCGGTCCCATCACCTCAATCTTTTTACGATATCAACCTGCCTTAAGGTTTGATTTGGCCTTCAAATGGGTGATAGAAAAATAGTTTTCAAGGTCAAAATCTTGATTGATCTAATATTTTCTGTGCATATCGTCCGATATATACAAGTATGGGGGATAGCTATGATTAAAATAGGGATATATATTGCTGGTTCAGCAGTTACCTATGTGCCGAAAATAGGGATAGTTCATGGGGGCATATAGAAGGGGAATTTGTCGATTGGTTTCTTTCATTTTTCCTCGAATGTTCTGTCTGCTGTTATAACTACGTGCGAAGCCCTTTTCGGAAATAATCCTGTAATTCTTTATTGTCAGAGGCTTTGCAAGGATGCTAAGCAATAAACAACGATCCGCTAGAAAAGCTGGAATTGATCTCTTAGGTGATGTTCGGTGGGGGTCGCATTTTTGCCTATTTTATGAAACTGAAGAAGATTTAATCGATATTCTCGTACCCTATTTTAAAGCCGGTCTGAAGAACAATGAACTCTGTATATGGGTAACCTCAGAGCCTCTTAGCGAAAAAAAGGTTAAGAACGCCTTAAGAGGAGCTATACCTGATTTTGATCAGTATTTAAAATCAGGTCAGATGGAAATTATTCCACATAATCGATGGTATCTCCATAATGGCAAGTTTGATCTCCAGCGAGTTCTTAAAGAAGTAATTAACAAGCTTAATCAAGCATTGAAGATTGGTTTTGACGGCATAAGAATAACAGGCGACAGTGCATGGCATGAAAAGACAGATTGGGAAAATTTCTCCGATTATGAAAGGCAGGTAAATATTGCTATCGGTAAATATCGGATGATAGCAATCTGCACATACTGCTTAGATAAATGCAGTGCATCTGATATTGTCGATGTAGTCAGCAGCCATGAGTCTGCACTTATTAGAAAAGAAGGCGACTGGGAGGTTATCGAAAACAGCGAGCGGAAGAAGGCCGAGGAAGCACTACAGGCAAGCGAGAAGAAATATAGAACGCTTTTAGAAAACCTTCCTCAAAAGATTTTTCTCAAGGATAAGGACTCGGTTTACATATCCTGTAATGAAAATTACGCCAGAGATTTGAAAATTAAAGCCAAAGAGATTGCCGGAAAAACAGATTACGATTTCTTCCCCGAAGAACTGGCTCACAAATACATGGCTGCTGACAAAAGAGTTATAAAATTTAGTAAAACCGAAGATATTAACGAAAAATATATCAGGGAAGGCAAAAAGGTAATCGTTCATATGGTCAAAACACCTGTGAGGGATGAACAGGGCAATGTTACTGGAATACTAAGTATTTTCTGGGATATTACCTCGCAGAGGCGGGCTCAAAAGAAGCTTTTGGACTATCAAAAACGGCTCCGAGACCTTACCTCAGAGATGTCATTAACAGAAGAACGTGAACGTCGACGGCTTGCTATTGAGCTACACGACCAGATTACGCAAAAATTAATCTTGTTCAAGATCAACCTTGGCTCACTTCGGCAGAAAGAATTGCCAACAGAATTGAGTAAGCCGCTGGATGAAATTTATGAGGATATCAACGAGATAATTCAAGACACACGGTCTTTGACATTCGATTTATGTTCTCCCACTTTATATGAGCTTGGGCTTGAGGCCGCAATCCGGGAATGGCTCAATGAAGAAGTCCAGCAAAAGCATGGAATCAAAACTGAGTTTGAAGATGATGGTCAACCCAAGCCTTTAGACGATGATGTCTGTGCTCTTCTATACCGAGCTGTGCGGGAATTATTGGTTAATGTCATTAAGCATGCCAACGCTCGGAATGTGAAAGTCTCTGTGTGCAAAGAAAAAAACAATATATGCATCAACGTAATAGATGATGGAACTGGATTTATATCTGGCGTAGAGAATTTAACTTCAAATAGAGCTGGAGGTTTTGGACTCTTTAGTATCCGCGAGAGGTTAACTTACCTTGGTGGTAGTATTAAGATTGATTCTAAGCCGAGCCAGGGGACACAAGTTACGCTGGCAGCACAACTAAAACGTAAGAAAAATAACTGATTAGGGGGCAAATATGGCCATAAAAGTTTTGGTAGTAGATAATCATGGAATTCTACGACAGGGCATTCAGGCTTTGATTGAAAAACACAGTGATATGGAAGTGGTAGGACAGGCCGACAATGGCCTGACCGCTGTAGAATTAGCTCGGGAACTACGACCAGACGTGGTTCTCATGGATGTAACTATGTCGAAGTTGAATGGTATCGAAGCAACACGTCAAATTAAAAACGAACTGCCGGAAATTAAGGTCTTAGCCTTGTCCGTGCATGCCAAAAAAGAGTTTGTGCTGGATATGGTCAGGGCAGGCGTATCGGGGTATATGCTCAAAGAGTGCGTATTTGATGATTTAGTTTATGCTATTAAAGTTATTGTTACCGGCCAGTCATATCTGAGCCCTCAAATTGCAACCATAGTCCTGGAAGGTATTACAAAAGACAGTGTTTTGGGTGTTGTTAACAATGATAGCAAAGCCCTTACATCGAGAGAAAACCAAATCCTGCAACTTCTGACAGAGGGCAACTCTGCAAAGCAAATCGCTTCACAACTGGGCCTGAGTGTCAAGACCGTCGAAGCAACCCGTAGACATATTAAGGAAAAAACCGAAGTTGATAACCTTGCAGACCTTACCAAATATGCTATTCGTGAAGGATTAATTACAGTTTAAGAAATTTTTTAGACTTGGTGCGTTAACTTTTGGCTATATTACCTCCCCACTCCAATGGAGCGCTACCCTAACCATCAGCTAATGCTTATTATCTCTTTTGGAATAGGTCAAATCTCGCAAATAATCGTGAATATTAACACTAAAAATGCAAAATCCTTCTTGATCAAGCTCAATTTTTCGAAAAAGTCCGTTTTAATTGCATAAACTTCCTAAATATCTGTCGTCTAAACAGGTCGGCTTTAGGCTTTTTATGTTCCTTACGCTAATGTTAAAATAGGCAAAAGATACTTCAGGAGCATCTCTATTAACGCCGAATCCAGTGTAACTTAAAGCAAGTATTTATTCCATGCGGAAAAAGGGATTGCACCTGATCAGTTGCAAAAAAAATCAGGGTGCAAAATTAGGGCCTTTGCTTTCGGCTGTTTGGGACGTTAAAAAGAGACTTCGAATAGGACGTTTAAATGGGGGTACAAATGAGATTCGGTCGGCATTGCGCTTCATCTGTTAAAACAGCTAAATTTGTCAAATGTTCCCAAATTACAATCAATGTTGACGAAATAATTGAACTGAGATTGAGCGCACGTGTGTAACGTGCGTTTTTTTGTTTCTATTTTTTACAGTTTCCTCTAAGGGAAACGAAAGGAGAACTAACATGGCAGTAGAAAAAACAATTGGTTCAAACAGTCTGGTGGAAGTCATTGACAGGATACTGGACAAGGGTATCGTAGTTGATGCCTGGGTGAGAGTCTCTTTGGTAGGTATTGAACTGCTTGCCATCGAAGCCAGAGTCGTAGCTGCCTCAGTCGAGACCTATCTGAAGTATGCCGAGGCTATCGGTTTGACAGCAACCGCTGCATAAGGATAGGTAACTAAAGAGGGTTCTTGCCGAGTCATCCTTATGCACTGCTACGGAGGGAGCAAAAAGCATGTCCCGCCAAGAAAAACCTCTTCGCACAGGGAATCATACAAAGAGGAAAATCAAAACAATGACTTTAGCTACTGAAAAAGAAAACGTTCTTGATAGTATCATATCTTCATACGAAGCCAGAATCCAAAGTATTGAAGTATTTTTCGATACGACCGGTCATATCTTTCAGGATTTTCAGGAATCTCTTCTCAGTACAAGGGCCGAACGGGAAAAAATCAATAGCCAGTTGAGAGAAAACCTTGCCCAAAACGGATCTCTGCGAAAGAAGGATTTTGACCGGATGATGGGCGTTATCTCATCGCATTTAGACGAAAGTGAACAGGAAGTCAGGCAATTATCTCATAAATATCTTAACGAACAGACAAAACTGGTACAGCAACTACGGGAAGGTTTGAGAAACTTCAAAGATGCTCTTACCGAAGGACAGGCCGAAAAGGTCAAAGAACTGCAAAAACTGATTAAAGGAATCCTCTCCAAGCAGGATGAAAGCAAAATCGAGGTTACTTCGAAGCTGAAAGAGTTTCAGCAAGGACAGCAACAAACATCAAAAATGCTTAAAGACCTTTTAGCCAGGGGAGAGGAACTGAGAATAAGACATTTTAAGGCAATGCTTGTTGAGTTCAAGAGACAGCGAAAGGAACGCATAGCCTGTCAACGGCAAAGACGTCAGGATGTTAAAAATATGCTCGATGCATTCAAGGCCAAACGCACAGAAACGGAACAAGATCGTCTTGTTGAGCTGCAGAAGGCGTGAATACAGATAACAGTTGATCATGTGGGGTATTATAAAAAATATTATAAATTCTTATGATATGCAGGCGGAAGCCTTGAGAGTGTTAGTGGCTAATACCCAGAAGGCTTTGGAACAATCGGAAAAAGAAAGAAAGGCTAATGAGCAGGCACAAAGAGTAGAGAATTTCTTAAAGGATTTGACCAAGGATTTGAATAATATGCTAACGAGGTTTTATTTTCTCAAAGAGCGCAAAAAAAGAAAGCGGGAGCAGATGACTGATAGTCAGGTGAAAGCTTTGGCTGAGTTTGCAATCTTTGCTAAGACTTTAACCAAACATGTATATTCATTGCTCAATCGCTTTCAGGCCAAAGATACTTTTGAAGAAAAGATTGATAAGGAAATAAAGGAACTTGAAGTCATTGTTAAACAAAGGCTAAAGGAGTTTGACAAAACTTTAGATGAAACCAAAAATACGTTAACTAATTGTATTATTAGCTCTGCCCAAAATATTGCCGGCAGTTTTACAAAGCTTTTTCGAGTGCAAAAGATTTTTCTGACAAATAACAAAAAATCTTACGGACTTTTGGGAAAATCAACCCAAAACACCAACCATGATTCTCCAACCCGAATCCAAGACAGCGGTGATAATTATTTGGAAAAACTGTTTAACTGCTCGGATATAAAATCGGTTACGAGTCATAATAAAAAGTCAAAATTTCCAATGGATCTAAAGGTATAAAGTAATGCAGGAAGCAAAAACCCAAAAATGTTTTTGAAAGGAGAACTTAAATGGTAATGGCAATAGCTGAAGACATGAAAAAGCTGACGGAGAACATCATTATTTCCAATGATGTTCGACTAAAGGCGGTGGGTGGTTTAGTGGCAGATACGCACAAAACCCTCAAGAGGTTTTCTATGGATAGAAAGAAAATGGCTGCGCAACAGTCCAAGGATCTGGCTGGTTTTGTAAATGGTTTATCAAAGGATGTGCAAGGCATGCTAAAAAGTGCCCGAAACATGGTCCAGCAGTTCCATAAGGAAAAAATGCAGATAAGCAAGGAACAGGCAAAGAATTTGACAGATTTTGTCAACGATCTTGTTAGTAACGTCGGCTCCATGCTGGATAGTTTCCAGAAGGACCACAACCACATGTCCAAGGAAATGAAGGCCAAGCTCACCAGGGAAATAAAGGATATACATGCGGAGGTTGAAGGAATCCTCAGTGATGCTGATAAGCTCGTTGGCGAATTCGGTGCTGGTATGGCTCAGGCAAAGAAGGCCTGGAAAAATATGTCAGCAGCTCTGACGAGGGCAAGAAAAGCCGGCTTTATGATGCCCCAGATTGACGCCGGCGAGAAGGTAAAGACAGTTAAGCAGGCAACACGCAAGGCACAGGGCAAAAAGAAGACATCAACAGTTAAGCAGGCGACACACAAGGTCCAAAGCAAAAAGAAGACCTCAACAAAGAGTAAAAGCAGCAGGCGAAAAGTTGCAGCCGGCGTCTAAAAAGCGGAAAAAATTACGCGTGATGCAGGACTATTGTTGTGAGAAGTAAAAAGACAAGCGTTTAATGTTAATAATTTAACATGGAGGTACTAAAAATGTTAGCTGTAATTGAATGGAAAAATCTTATTGTTGAACCGGTAACACAAATGTTAACCAAGATGATGGCCTATCTTCCTGTCCTGCTTGGGGCATTGATAATCCTGATAGTAGGCTGGTTTGTGGCCAAGGCAATCAAACGGATAGTTGACTGGTTGCTTAAGTTAATCCGCTTCGATGCGCTGGCGGATAAGGCGGGTATATCAGAAATTCTAAAGAAGGGCAATTTGGAAATTTCCGCCGGAGAGGTGATAAGCAGTCTGGTTTATTGGCTGATTGTGATTATGGTGCTCGTGATGGCTGTTGATGCTCTGGGGCTGCCTAAAGCTTCCGATGTTCTTACAAGCTTATTTGCTTATGTCCCGAAGGTCATAGCAGCCTTGCTTGTTCTGGTGGTTGCTATGTTTCTGGCCAGTTTTGTGTCAGGAATAGTTCGCACGGCTGCCGGCAATGCCAATTTGCCCAAACCGGAGATGTTTGCTGGTGTAAGCCGGTGGGCAATTATTATTTTCGCAGTAACTATTTCGCTGGAACAGCTTGGCATTGCGTCTCTTTTGGTAACTGCCACCTTCAATATTATCCTTGGCGGTGTTTGCCTTGCTTTGGCAATTGCCTTTGGATTAGGCGGCAAAGATATCGTGGCAAAGTATCTTGAAGAATTAAAGAAAAGGCGCTCTTAGAAAAAGCCACTGAAAAGTTAAGCTGCTTAGGAAACGATAAATCAAGGATGGGTTAGGTTATGAGCTGGATAACATGTGCTTTTTGTAAAGGGACAGGTCAAGATCCTTTCAATCTATTGAGTGAGCTTGCCCTCTGTCAGGTTTGTAGTGGTACCGGTAGAGTCCATATAGAAGACCCTCCGGTTGAATGTGCATTCTGTAAAGGCACAGGCGTTCACCCGCATACACGAATAAGCTGCACCGTTTGCGAAGGCAAAGGTAGTGTTACGCATAATAAAAGCAGCAGCGAACAATGTCCTAAGTGCAAAGGCAAAGGCCACAAAGTAAGCGAAAACCTTCCCTGCAGCAACTGTGGCGGCAAAGGTTTTGTCAGGAAAACAGCAGTTAAGAGAAATCTATGTAAAGGGGTCTGTCAAAATGATTGATGAGATGACAACAGTATTGGAGCCAAGTGCTCTGCCGGACTTTGTTGAAACAAGCTACGTAAAGGACCTTACCGGCAGAGCCCTTTATTACATTGAAGCCGGTTTTCCAGTTCATTTAAGGGGACCGTCCGGCACCGGCAAAACGACACTGGCTATGCACCTGGCAAGTAAGCTCGGCAGACCAGTGGTAATGATTCATGGAGATGAGGAGTTCACTACTTCTGACCTTGTAGGCGGTGAGCATGGTTATAGAGTCAGGAAGGTGGTGGATCGCTTCATTTCGAGAGTTTTGAAAACTGAAGAGGACATGGTCAAACGATGGGTGGATAATCGTCTGACTGTCGCTTGTAAGTACGGTTTTACACTTGTTTACGACGAGTTTACACGTTCGCGGCCTGAGGCAAACAATATCTTGCTGTCTATCTTGCAGGAAAAGATGATGGATCTGCCTGTAGCGAGAGATGGCGAGGAACCTTATTTAAAAGTTCATCCTAACTTTACCGCCATTTTTACATCAAATCCCGAAGAGTATGCCGGCGTTCACAGAAGCCAGGACGCTTTAAGAGACAGAATGATAGCAATGGACTTGGACTACTTTGATTATGAAACTGAAGTAGCTGTAACAGAAGCCAAATCCAAACTATCTAAACCTCATGTTCAAACGATAGTCAATATTGTGCGAGGCTTGAGAGAATCGGGCAAATGTGAATTTGCACCTACCATTCGAGGTTGCATTATGATTGCAAAGACACTTAAGGTCCGAAAATTAACACCTTATAAGGCAAATAACATGTTTATGCAGATGTGCCAGGATATTCTGGCGTCAGAGACAAGCCGGGTCGGTTCAAAAACAAATCAGGACAAAGTTAAACAAATTGTACGAGAGCTTGTAATAAAAGAGCTTGGTATAGGCGAAACAGCTAATTCTATCGACAAGACCGGTGAAGATGATTTTACCAAAACCGATAGCCAGAACATAATTGAGCAGGAAAACAAACAGAAAGAAAAAAGTCTGATTGAAGTATAGAACGGAGGTCAATTAAATGATAACGATACAACAATTACCGACTCTAAGTGATATAAAGAGCGTGCGTTCCATCGGTGCAACATCTATTCCCAAAATCAAAAGGCCGACTCACCTGGACTTATACGTGCTCGGGATGGAAAAGAGCAGATTGGAAAAAGAGCTTGCTGCCCTGAACAAAAGAAGAAACACGGTCAAGAATAATCTATCCGGCGTCAATAACCAAATCGAGAAACTACAGAAACAGGCGTATGAGCAACAAAAAAACAGGGACAGTGAAAATACACCTCAAAAGCCGCATAAAACGCTAACAGTAAATTATTGATCGTATTGATTATTATCCAGTGGTATATGATTTTGTAAATAACTGGCAATGTTAAAGGAACAAAAAATGGCTAAAAATAAAAAAGATGAAGGACTGAATATTGATTTTGGCATGGGGAGCCTGGGCCTGGGAGGTTTGTTTAAGGGAATTGAAAACATAGTGGACCTGGCAGCCAAGTTAAAAGAAGCGGGCGGCGAAATCAACAAAGAAGGCGAGATTGACTTAAGCAATCTGAAGGAAGGCATGAAAGGGGTTTTTGGATTCTCAGTCAAAACAGCGGTTGGAGGCAAACCTGTAGTTGAGTCATTTGGAAACGTTAAGAAGACTCCTGAAGGGCCTAAAGTCGAGGAAGAAAGAGAACCTCTGACCGATGTCTTTGATGAGGACGAAGATATTCGTATTTATGCCGAAATGCCGGGTGTCAACGAAGCTGATATAAAGTTAGATCTGAAAGAAGACATTCTTGATATTTCGGCACAAACAGGAGACAGGAAGTACCACAAAGAGATTTTACTTCCGGCAAAGGTGCAGGCAGATACGCTTGTCTCCTCTTACAATAATGGCATTTTAGAGATCAAGGTGAAAAAGTGAATGGGATTAAAAGGGCTAAAAGAAACTCCATTGAAGTTAATCCTGTTTGGCGGAAAAGGCGGCGTAGGAAAGACAACTTGTGCATGTGCTGCGGGTTTGCATTTGGCAGAAGAGTTTAAGACGCTGATTTTTTCGACTGATCCGGCCCATTCACTCGCTGATAGCCTGGAACAGAAACTTGACGACAGACCAAGAGATATAAAAGGAGTAAAAAACCTAAGTGCTCTTGAAGTAAACGCAGAAAACGCTCTTTTAAAATTCAAAACTGAACACGAAGATGAGATAAAGAAAATCGTGGAAACCGGTACCAACCTGGATGCTGAAGATATTGATTCGGTCTTTGCCTTACCTATCCCGGGTATGGATGAAGTGATGGGTTTTAAGACAATGATTGACCTGATAGACGAGGCAAAGTTCGATAAATACATTGTTGATACCGCACCTACGGGTCATGCTTTAAGACTCCTGAGTTCACCTAAGCTGTTGGACGACTGGGTCAAGGTGATGGCAAAAATGAGATGGAAGTACAGATATATGGTCGAGAGATTTGCCGGTAAGTATGAACCAGATAAAGGTGATGACTTTCTCTTATCTATGAAGAAAACCGTGAAAAGAATAGAGGAATTATTACGTGACCAAAACAGGTGTGAGTTCATAGCAGTCACGATCCCAGAGGATATGGCTGTTCTGGAAACTGTCAGGCTGATAAGCAATTTGGGTAATTTTGGCATTAAGGTCAGGCAGATGTTGATAAATAACGTTGTGGAATCAGACGGCTGTAAGTTTTGTAGAGAAAAAAGAAAAGAACAGGATAGGTATATAAAACTCATAAAAGGAAAATTTAATGGGTTAAGAACAACACTTGTTCCTGCCTGTTCCCATGAAATCAAAGGTCTAATAACATTGGCGGATTTTAAGAATCAGCTATTCAATTAGAAATATAAGAAAGGCCATGTAGTATGAAGCAATTTAAAGTAAAGGAGGCTTTGCCTAAAGACGTGGGAAGGGCTATCGCCAGGATGGATCCTGAAGATATGAAGAGTTTGGGTCTGGATGTGGGCCAGATAGTAGAGATAGAGGGCAAAAGGAAGACCGCTGCCAAGGTGATGCCCTGCTATGCCGACGATAGAGGCAAAAAAATAGTTCAGATAGACGGTATTACAAGAGAGAATGCCAAAGTCGGTCTTGATGAAAAGATAACAGTCGAAAGAGGCGAAAGCAAACCCGCCAAAAAAATAACGCTTGCCCCCTTGACGAACGGAGGGGTGCTTCAAAAGGATAAAGATGCTAAATACATCGGCTCTCTAATAGAAGGTCTGCCCTTAACGAGCGGTGATAAAATAAGGGCGAGATTTTTCGGCACTAAGACCTGTGATTTTTCAGTGGAAGAAACAATACCGGATGGTGTGGTATCTGTCAGCTCTGCAACCCTGATAAGAATAAAGTCAAAAGAAGGTAAAATTGAGAAAGCCAAAATATCCTATGAAGATATTGGGGGACTTAGCACTCAGGTTCAAAGAATAAGAGAGATGATTGAACTGCCCCTGAAATACCCGGAAGTTTTTAACAGACTCGGTATTGAAGCGCCTAAAGGAGTCTTCATGTATGGCCCGCCGGGTACAGGTAAAACATTAACCGCCCGGGCTGTAGC
>CAZMZR010000017.1:4652-49432 GCA_964570855.1 uncultured Pirellulales bacterium | reverse complement strand
GCCTGAGCAGTACCGTTGAGCACCATTAGCACACATACCAAACCAAAAATTGTTAGAATCTTCTTCATTCTCATCCTCCTCTCGTTTCCCTTATTGTTTATAAAAAAAAGATTAATCCAATTAATCCATTTCTTCCCGCTCTTACTTATAGAATAACCTCCTGTTATTCGACAAAATTCTTTACATAACACTCCTCCACAAGATATTCTTTTCCCCCAATGTAATAAAATCTCTCACTCTAATTGCCTTCAACAAATTTCAAGAATAGATACAACCCAAACAGAGACTCCCTTCGTGGCGGATTATAGGTGATGGAAAGCTCTGCAAGAAAAACTCCCTACTCCTCCGTACTAATATTTATTGGCATAACTACAGTGTCTGTTTCAGTATGCACATACACCGATTTAATTATAAAACCAATTTATCTGAGTATATCAATTGTAGCGATGCTTGTCCATTGTGGTGACTACGTATTTTTTACAATATTAGCCCCGTTTTTATCTCAAAAAATGAGTTTATGAAGCATATTTTACATTTTATAAGGAAATTAAAATCTACGGACTCGATACATTTTAATCCGGTTCCGCTCCTACTATTAGCATAAAAGGAGAAATTCGAACAAATTATAATGCGTATAATCTGGTGATTGTTTTGTTAAAATCCAATCTCTGGTGTGAAATGAACTTTCTGTTTGTATTATTGTTCGTTCGGACTTATGAATTAAATTCTTTTACTGGCCGGTGATTCTTACCATCGCCATTATAATCAAGAGACCAACCACAAGCAGGGCGGCTCTTAAAATCCTCATCAATTGTGTTTTAGGCTCTATATACTGCCATACAAAGAACCAAAATACCGCTATAAGAGATACACGTAAAATAAAGGATATTAAGTCTGTAAACATAAATTGATTATACTCTATTTTGCCATGTCGTGTCAAGTATAATTACCCCATATTAACAGTCAATTTATTTTCATAAATTCCTACTTCTATAAATAACAGATAAAGAATTAAAAAAATTAAATCTGCATACTACTACCCTCACCTGTCTTTTATACCCCAACATGATATTTATTAACTACTATATCAATACTGAAAAGTCCTCTTTTTCACACAGTTCACGAATGATACAAAATACACGTTTTTTTCGTAGGGCTCGATGACACGGTATTTTGAAGATAAATATTAAAGAAATTAAAAAAAGGAGGCCGAACAATGACTCTGTACATATGTAATGTGTTCGTTTTATTAACGTTCTATATTAGGAGAGTACACTATGCATTATCTGGAAGAAGTAAAAAAATGGCTCGGCGAGATTACAGAAATAGCTTTGTTGTTGATCGCTATTGGGATTGCCTTTGAGATCCTTTTCGGTGCCGATGTGGTCTTCTTTGGAGAAATTACCACGAATCTTACCACATTGCTTAGCCAATTGGGCGAAAATGGTCTTGCTGGTCTGATTGCACTGGGTATTATTCTTTACCTGTTTCACCGAAAGAGAGTTTATGCTCCGAATCAATAGTTGATGGCATATACTCTAAATACCTGGTAAAAACTTTTTCAGAACACATATAATAATGTGTTACCAACATAGAATCCCGGGCAATTGATGAGTATATCTTAAAAATACATCCGGCCGAGCGAGCGTAGCATGCGCGATAAATTCCCCGCTTGTTGAATTACAACAAAATACAGCCTGCTACGCTCTCCTGGCTTTGTACACCGAATCACAATCCCTTTCATATTATCCTCACGAGACCTTCTTTAACATTGAGATACAATCTAAACACCTTATCTCAAGAACGACAGTGATTCCTGATCCGGATGAGACGTATCCATATGCCCGTCCCGATGACAAAAGCATCGCTTTCTTTTACGAGCCATGGAGAGTCGGACAGCAAGTCGGTGGAAAAGCAAAAAGCTGAGACATCTGTATTTAAGATCTATCAGGAAAACGGGGCAAGGTTACCAATGACGGCAACCACAACAAGGAACCCGATTGGGTACCAATTCCGGTTTCCAGCAGCGAAGATTTAACAATCACCGACTAAATATGAACATCAATTAAAAGAAGTTATAAAGGTGATTGTTGACTTTATCGGAAGTTCACTTCAAAATACAAAAAAACAAACGTAGATTGTACTATGAATTTGAAGATTAGACATAGTGAATAATCCCTCCGGTCTTAATTCTGCTTTTATTCGCAGAGGAGGCTATATGGTAAATATTCATTTTGCTTTGAGAACCAGAACGTTGATAATGCCCGCACGCGTATTGTTCACTGCATTATTATCTCTTGTAATTATCAATACCGCTTTTTGCCAGGTACAATTACCCGACGAGCAAGACCTGCCCAAAATGCCATCGCCGTCATCTGAAATTAATCTAAAGGATATACCATTCAAAATTGTCTATGAAACCTTTCGCAAGACTAACGGCGAGGAAAACTGGGAATTATACATAATGAATGCGGACGGCTCCAATCAGGTTAATCTGACTCAGACATCCGACCTGGATGAGATGTATCCGCATGCATCTCCAGACGGCACTAAACTTTGTTTCGTTGTCGATGAAGGGACAAACAGGAGAAATAAAATCAGAAGCGTTTATTATATGAATATCGACGGAAGCAACCGTACTTTAGTCGCTAAAAATGCACGACAGCCATGCTGGAGTCCCGACGGTAAAAGCATTGCTTATTTAAGGGCGGAGTATGAGAGCTACAGTACCCGGGAATATGCAACCTCGGAACTTGTTATATATGACTTAGAGACCGGCCGACACAGACCTCATCCCAATAAAACTTTACATCACATGTACGCCATCTGCTGGTCACCGGACGGCAAATGGTTTCTCGGAGTCGTTCAGGGGCATACAACCTATAGTGATGCAATACTTGCCCTGGAAGCCAATGGAACGGAAGTATTCGACCTGGAATCATGGGGAGTCAAGGGATGCAGGCCGGACCTGCGATTCGATGGTAAAAAATTGGTATGGGGTGAGACTGACTGGGATTTATGTATAGCGGATATCGACCTAAGCGGTTCCGCACCACGTGTCGATAATATCAGAAAAATTGTAAAATGCCTGCACATAGCCAAAATCTATCACGTGGATTTCTCACCCGACGGCAAATACATCACATTTAGCTTCGGCCCCTCTTCAGGCGGCCAACAGGTAGGCGGAAAAGCAAAAGGCTGGAATATATGCATCAGTGACCTTTCGGGAAAATGGGTGAAAATTACAACAGACGGCAATCATAACAAAGAACCCGATTGGGTGCCGATTTCAACTGAGGTTAATCGTTCTCAAAACAATGATAAAGATAACCTTACTGCGACAAAATAAAAAATACATGGACATGCGATTAATAAAAACAACGTGCAGAGTTATATATCTTTTACTGATATTGCTGACTATTTGCGGCTGCCGTCGCACCAAAGATACAAACAATAAGCCTGAGGTAATAAAAACAAAAACCGGCATTGAAATGGTCGTTATACCCGGAGGCTGGTTCGAGATGGGAAGTAATAACGGCGAACCAGACGAGTTACCCGTGCACAGGGTATGGGTCAGCCCCATTATGATGGATAGATACGAGGTGCCGCAGGAAGAATTCAGGAAACATAAAATTTCCGATCCCTCTCACTTTAAGAATCCCAAGAATCCTCTGGAACAAATAAACTGGACCGACGCCGCCATGTACTGCAACGACCGCTCCTTTGCAGAGGGCATGGAGGAATGTTACGATGAAGAAACATGGCAATGTAACTTCCGGGCAAACGGTTACAGGCTTCCGACAGAAGCGGAATGGGAGTATGCCTGCCGGGCCGGGACAGGCACGGAATACAGCTTCGGCAACAATACAAGGAAATTGGGAAAGTATGCCTGGTACACTGGTAATTCATTAAAAAAGACCCACCTCATCGGACAGAAAAGAACCAATCCATGGGGTCTTTACGATACGTATGGAAACGTTTCCGAATGGTGCAATGACTGGTATTCAGAGGACTATTACAAACAAAGCCCCCAGCGAGACCCGAAGGGCCCATCTGCCGGCACCGAAAGAGTGCTGCGGGGTGGGGCGTGGAATTCCAGCCGGGAGAGTTGTCGCTCCGCCTATCGTACAAGCGACCCGTCCATTAATGATACTTGTTTATCCAGTGATGCTATCGGTTTTCGGTGCGTAAGAAATATCACACTTAATACGGATGTAAATTCACCCGACTTAAATGTTACGGAGCAGAAAATGAGCAATAAAAATCAGCCTGATAAAAACATTAAAACAGGCTTCGTATATCACGATATCTATCTCGAACACAAAACTACAGCAGGCCATCCGGAAAGCCCGCAAAGACTGATTGCGATTGTAGAGAACCTAAAAGCTAAGGGATTGTACTCTGAGCTGTTCCTGATTACTCCTTCGCCGGTCCAGATGCAATGGCTTACAAAGATTCACTCGCCGGAATATATAGAAAGGGCCAGAGAAAGCTGCGAAGAAGATGCAGGTTATCTGGATTCATTAGATGTCCCCATATCATCAAAATCGTACGAGTCAGCGCTCATGGCCGCCGGGGGAGTGCTCTCGGCAATCGATGCGGTGATGGAAGGAAAAATCAGAAACGCCTTTTGCGCCGTCCGCCCACCGGGTCACCATGCAACAGAAGACAGAGCAATGGGATTCTGCATATTCAACAATATCGCTATAGGCACCAGGTATATCCGGGAAAAATACGGCCTATCCAAAATACTCATCGTCGATTGGGACGTTCACCACGGCAATGGAACTCAAGCGGCATTTTATGATGATCCCAACGTGTTATATTTCAGCGTCCACCGGTATCCCTTCTATCCGGGCACCGGGAGTACGATGGAAAAAGGCGATGATAAAGGTTTGAACTACAATATCAACGTACCTTTGCGGGCCGGTTCCACAGATGATGATTACCTGACGGCTTTTGAAGAAAAACTCAAACCCGCCGCCCTTTCCTTTTCGCCGGATTTTGTGCTCATCTCCGCCGGTTTTGACGCACACACAGACGACCCGCTTGGCGGCATGGAAGTCACCGAAGAAGGCTTTGCCCAAATGACGCAGATTGCCAAAGATATAGCACAAAAATGTTGTGAATCGCGACTGGTTTCGGTTCTCGAAGGAGGTTATAATCTGGAGGCGTTAGCAGCTTCGGTCGAAGCGCACATCCGAGTTTTAATGGAATAAAAGGTCGCGAAATGCTATTTCACACCTGGCCATTTGTTATATTCTTCCTGATAGTATATCCGGTTTACCTGATTCTCAAAAGAACAAGGTTCGGTCTTGCCTGGCTTCTAATAGCTTCCTATTTTTTCTATGGATGGATTAATCCACTTTATGTATTTCTGATTCTTTATCCGACCCTGGTTGATTACGCCGTAGCCGCACGAATGGAGAAAAGCAAGCGTCCCAGGATGTGGCTCGCTGTAAGTATATTTAACAACCTCTTATTGCTCGGCTTTTTCAAATATGCCGACTTCATTACAGATAATATCAACATTCTACTTTCTTCACTTAAAATCCCGTACGAAATCGCCGCTCCCGGCATACTTCTTCCAGTCGGGCTATCGTTTTATTTATTCCAGTCGATGAGCTATATAATCGATTTTTATCGCGGTGACATAGAAAGGGAAAAGAGTTTCATAAGATACGCCACTTTCGTTTCTCTCTTCCCGCGATTACTTGCCGGACCTATTGAAAGGGCCGGGAACCTCCTGCCCCAGTTGGACAAAAAAGCCGGACCCACTATCGAGGATTTTACTGACGGCCTTTCCCTTTTCGTCGTGGGTTTATTTAAAAAGGTCGCCCTGGCGGATTATCTGGCAATATACGTTGACAAAGTCTATAGCACACCGGAGCAATTCCAGTCGCCCGCCTTAATACTGGCGACTTTTTTATTTGCATGGCAGATTTACTTCGATTTCAGCGGCTATACAGACATGGCACGGGGCGTAGCGCGAATGATGGGTTTTCGCCTGATGCTGAACTTCAATAATCCGTACCTGGCAACCAGCCTCGGCGATTTCTGGTCAAGATGGCACATAAGTCTGTCTTCCTGGTTCAAGGATTACGTCTATATCCCACTCGGGGGTAATAGAAAAGGCAGGTTTAACACATATCGAAATATGTTTTTAACTATGGTCATCTCCGGCCTGTGGCACGGGGCAGCCTGGACGTTTGTCATCTGGGGCGTGGTACATGCTCTCGGCCGATTCCTCACACGAGAGGTGGAACAGACCGAGTTCTATAAAGAAAAGGTGCCGAAAATTGCCAGACAACTGTTTGTTTTCGGTTTTGTCTGCTTTGCCTGGATTTTCTTTAGAGCAGAAAGTATCAACGATGCATGGATTATTATAACGAGAATATTCACATCCGGAATAGCCGATCCGTACTGCCCGGTGTTTGCTTTGGCTTTGATTATGATTGTTTGGCTTTACCAGTTTTTATATGAATCCAGGTTGAAATATATTCTCGAGCTCAAATTAGTGCGTATAGCGTGTGCAGTTCTTATGATTTTATATTTGGCCGTTCTTGCTCCTTCGAGCGAGCAGGCGTTTATATACCTGCAATTCTAAAATTATGATGTAGAGGATATAAGTTAATGTCTGTAAATAATACAGTAGATTTTCAAAAAACAACAGTGCCCTTTAGCTCGAACTGTATTCGATTATCTATCGGCCAGTGGATTATCGTTACAGTTATCTGCTTAGCCGCTTCATATTTGATTCCCGTCCTCTGGGGACGGATTGAGAAATATTCACCCGGCCCGGATTATCGGATACCCTACGAGATGAGTAATGACTACTGGCTCTACGAACGCGGCTGCCGATTGGCATGTTCCCGCAACGAAACGCTCGTTATCGGAGATTCGGTTATATGGGGGCATTACGTCTCCAGCGACAACACTCTGTCACATTATCTAAATGAAATAGCGGACGATAAACAATTCGCCAACCTGGGTCTGGACGGAATCCACCCGGCGGCCATGGAAGGGCTGCTGCGATACTACGGCAAAGACATCTCGAATAAAAATGTCATCCTGCATTTTAATCCATTATGGATGAGCACTCCCAAACTGGATTTGCAGACCGAAAAAGAATACCGTTTCAATCATCCGAAACTCGTGGCACAGTTCACACCGAAGATCCCCTGCTACAAAGCTTCATTCTCAGCCCGGCTCTCGGCGGTAACCAGAAGATTTTTTACTTTGCCGAACTGGGTATCTCATATAAATATCACATATTATAATAGTAGTGACATGCCGGCCTGGACTATCGCAAATCCCTATAAGAACCCATTCAAAACCGTTACTTTCCTGATTCCCGATACAGATGAGTATGAAAAACCCGGGAATTCCGCCGTGAGGCGTCCCCGGGCGGAAAATCAGCTTAACGACACTCCAATAGGAGTCCCTTTGACCGATGGTTACCAATGGGTCACGACAGAGACGTCACTGCAATGGGATACCTTCGGTCGCTCAATCCAACTTCTAAAAGAAAGAGGAAACAGAGTGTTTGTTCTTGTGGGGCCTTTTAACGAACATGTGCTTGAAGGGACAAGTCTTGATGCCTACAAAGAATTAAAAAGCCAAATCGAACAATGGCTCCTACAGAATAATATCGCCTACTATGCACCTGGAGCTTTGCCTGCTGAATTCTATATCGATGTCAGCCATCCGACAAGCGAAGGATACGCACTGCTGGCACAACAACTCTGTGTAAATGAGTCCTTCAAAACCTGTATTCTCAATTTCAGCTGGGATTGAATGACTCATAAAATTAGCTTTATTCTTAGTCCGCATAAGTGTTTGACAGAAGTGTTGCTGGAATAGAATTTATCAAAAAAAGCTTGTAGATAGTTCAATACAATGGCAAAATCTGGTATCTTTACAAGGATAAATTGTGAGGCTGTTATGATTTTACCAGAAATTGAAAGGCTTGAAAAATGAATAAGAAAATACTTCTTCTTGTCATTCTGACATTAACATTGAGCTTTAAGATAATTGCCGGTGAAAACAAACCAAACCCGGCAAAAGAAGCTATCGATTCTAAGGCGCGACCTTTCAACCTTAAGCAAGTCCGTCTGCTGGATGGACCGTTTAAGGATGCAATGGAACGTGACAGGAAGTACCTGCACGAACTGGATTTCGACAGACTGCTTCACATGTTTCGAGTAAATGCAGGCCTTCCCTCATCCGCTGAGCCCTTTGGCGGCTGGGAAAGACCAGACTGCGAACTTCGAGGTCACACTATGGGCCATTATCTTTCCGCCTGCGCCCTGATGTATGGCAGTACCGGCGATGAAAAACTCAAGGCAAAAGCAGATGCTATTGTCACGGAGCTGGCTAAGTGCCAAAAAAATCTCGGCGATACCGGCTATCTCAGCGCATTTCCAGAGTCATGGTTTGACAGAGTCGAAGCCATCAAACAAGTATGGGCTCCCTACTATGCATTACACAAGATATATGCAGGTCTGCTGGATATGTATATACACTGTGGCAACAAGCAGGCCCTGGAAATAGCCGAGAAGATGGCTGCATGGAATAAGACTCGCCTCGACAAGTTCGACGAAGACCACATGCAGCGCATGTTGAACGGGACCGAACAGGGTGGAATGAACGAGGTGTTCGCAAACCTCTATTCCGTAACCGGCAATACCGACTACCTCCTGATATCCAACCGATTTAATCAAGCCCGCTACATCGAACCCCTGTCCCGTGGAGAAGACCGCCTGAAAGACGAGCACGTGAATTCCTTTATCCCGAATATCATCGGGACCGCCCGGCAGTATGAGCTGACCGGTAATGAAGGCAACCGCGGGATAGCGGAATACTTCTGGTCTCAGGTTGTCAATCATCGAAGCTACTGCACCGGCGGCACAAGCAACGAAGAGCATTGGCGAAGCGATCCGGATAAGCTCGCCGACCAGCTCGGCGACCATACACAGGAAACCTGCTGCACTTACAACATGCTCAAGCTGACTCGACATCTTTTTAGTTGGACCGCTTACCTAAAATATGCTGACTACTATGAGCGGGCACTGTACAATAGTATCTTAAGCACCCAAAATCCGGACACGGGTATGATGATGTACTTCGTGCCTCTGGCCACCGGACGCTGGAAAACATTTAATCTGCCCAACGATTGCTTCTGGTGCTGTACGGGAACCGGAATGGAAAATCACGCCAAATACGGCGATAGTATCTACTTCTACAACGGCAATACCCTCTTCGTGAATTTATGCATTTCCTCCGAACTCAACTGGTCACAACAAAATGTTCACATAATTCAGGAAACAGATTTTCCGGAACGCGACAGTACAACTCTGACTGTGAAGGCCGATAAGCCTACAAGACTCGATATACGTATTCGTGTCCCATACTGGGCAAAACAGGGCATAGCGGCAAAAATTAACGGCGCAACCATAACAACCAAAGAATCCGATGGCTACATTACAATAAACAGAGAATGGCGCGACGGCGATAAACTAGAAATCACCATACCTATGAGCCTCCATACGCATCCCATGCCGGACGACGATACGCTTGTAGCGATTATGTATGGCCCGTTGGTGCTGGCCGGTCAGTTAGGCTCGGATGGACTGACCAACGAAGATGTCTATACGACAAGTAACTGGTACAAATTTCCGCCTGATAAGATTGCATTAGCGCCACCGCTGATTGTCGAGTCGGATAATGTAAATGACTGGATTAAACCGGTTGCCAGTGAACCGCTGACCTTTAAGACTACAGGGCAGTCTCAGGATATTACTCTGGTACCTTATCATAAGTTATTCAACCAGCGATATATAATTTACTGGAAAGTTATTAAGAAGGATAGTTAGATAAAGTAATTTTCTAATGGAATCACAGAACGTATTATTTGCCTTTGGGATCACACTATTGGCCGGCCTGGCGACCGGATTCGGAAGCGCTCTGGCTTTTGTAGCAAAACGAACAAACACAAAATTCCTTTCCGGAGCCCTCGGTTTTTCCGGCGGAGTTATGATCTATGTTTCTTTCGTCGAGATATTTCCCAAGGCAAAAGACGCTCTGGTTGTCAAATTAGGTGAAGTCGGAGGATATTGGGTTACCGTTTTGTCATTTTTTGCCGGAATTGTATTCATCGGCATTATTGATAAACTCGTGCCGGACTTTGAAAATCCGCATGAAGTGCATCGAGCCGAAGAAATGGACGAAACAGAACAAGCAAAACAGTTCAGGAAACTGTATCGAATGGGCTTGTTTGCAGCAATTGCAATCGCAATCCACAACTTCCCCGAAGGAATCGCCACCTTTGTCAGTGCCTTGAAAGATACGAAACTCGGAATAGCAATAGGTATTGCAATTGCGATACACAATGTCCCGGAAGGCATTGCCGTTTCAATTCCAATATTCTATGCAACCGGTAACAGAAAAAAGGCGTTCGTCTATTCTTTCCTTTCAGGACTTGCCGAACCGGTCGGAGCATTGATAGGGTATTCAATTTTTATTTGGTTCTTCAACGATATCGTATTCGGCGTCCTTTTTGCCTCGGTCGCCGGGATTATGGTATTTATTTCGCTCGACGAACTATTACCAACCGCCAGAGAATACGGTCACCACCACTTAGCGGCTTACGGCCTGGTTGCAGGTATGATTGTTATGGCAATAAGTCTGCTTTTGTTTATATGATTTTTTTACTCTAAAAAATCTCAAAAGCCAACCAGGTTGTCTTTTCCGTTTCTTCATACATTCCGAACGGTAAGATCCTCTATGGCTTACCATTCCGGAGAACCCGAAGCGGACCATAAACCAAAAAGCATAATCCGATATCTTCGTTACCTTGAACGTATTGGTTTTGCCATTCGTGCGACTTTCCGGACTTCACCCATTGATGAATCATACGGACGAATGATAAAGCTATACTTATATTTCTCATTGCCCGGTAAAGTAAATTCCGGATGCGTCCTGGCGCCCCAGCTATTGTCTCCACCGACACCCATCTGCCGGTAATCAAGATTCAGGTACACTTCGTCACGACGCTGGACCTCATAGAAATGTTCGGGCCCGTCAAGGTCCTGGGCCGTATAATGCAGCGCACAAACACTCAACAACGGCATGCCTATAGCCAGCAATCCGACACCTTTATCATTAGTTAAAGCCACCCAGCGTACATCCACCTTATTACCCGTCTCGGTAGGCTCGGAATAATTAAACCACTGCTCATCGACCGTACCCTGATACAAGTCCACACGGGCGTCACAGCGATCCCAATAGGTTTCCTGCGGCCCCCGCCCGAGCCAGCGTATAGTTTCGAAGCCCTGCGGTAATGCCATCCGCATCCCGAACCTGGGTATCTCCGGTAAATTCTCGGCGGCGGCCTGACCTTCGGCGTCAATCATAATTGTACCGTCACCGTATATTCGATAGTTCAATTTATATTCGCCCTGAACATCTTCGATACTCGATTCCGTAGATATCTGAATTACCTGCAACGAGAGTTGTGTCACCGTAACTTTTCGCGGTTTCCAGCTCTTCATTGCGTTTTTCCATATACCACATCGCTCCGGCATGTTATTGCCGCGGTCGTTATCCGTGGGCGCACGCCATAAATCAGGCTTCAACGGCTCTGCTATTAATTCCGTCCCCTTGAAACGTATCGAACTCAAAAAGCCCGAATCATTGTCGATGACGACAGAGAAATCCGTCCCATCAACACGAATTTCTTTGCCCACGTTATCTAACTTAAGAGACGGCATTTGGCTCGTATCAACGGTGGCAGAGGGTTCGTCAAAAGGCAGCTTGAACTGTTCCCATGCAATTTCATGTCCCGCCGGCGCCCACGGCTGTTTGTCTTTAAGTACAAATCTCAAATCGAGAAAATATTCCACACCCGGCTCGGGAGAAATCGCTTCGACCGGTAATGTAACTTGTTTCGACTGGCCCGGTTCAATATCCAGCTCTTTCAGGTCACCGGATTGTATAACTTTGTCATCGGCGTTAATTGTCCAGTAGCCTTTGACCAAATCACCGAGTTTAGTGAAAAAATACCCGTTCTTGATTTCAATTTCTCCCTTTGCCAGATCAACCGCCTTGATATGAATATTCTGATAGATTTTTTTAATTTCGGCCAGAGCCGGATGAGGGGTTCGGTCCGCCGAAACAAGACCGTTACAACAGAAATTCTGATCGCTGGGCGTCCCTTCGGGGCCGAAGTCACCGCCGAATGCCTCGAAGGTTTTTTCGCCGGGTTTGACCTTGATGAACCTGCCGTTGCGGTCTTCGACAACAGGCTGACGCAGACCCTGGTCCGCCCAGTCCCAGACCAATCCGCCCTGCAGATAAGGCTTGTTATAGATTTGTTTCCAATAGCTCCAGACATCGCCGTTACTATTACCCATGGCATGTGTATATTCAATCAATATGAACGGCCGATAAGGAGCCGGTGTCCTCGAAGAATATCTTTCGAGGGAGTTTGGTCTGCTGTACATAGGACAGACAACATCGGTATTGGGGCGTTCACCGGCTTCGCATGATGTGATCAGCCGGCTGGAATCCCGCTCATGCATCCATTTAGAGGTAGCATCTATATTACGGCCCCAGCCGTTCTCGTTACCGACCGACCATATAATAATTGCAGCGTGATTTTTGTCCCGCTCGACCATTCGAACTGTACGATCCATATACGCCGCCTCGAAACGAGAGTCGTTCGTCAGATCCTGTGCACCGTGACATTCAATGTTAGCCTCATCAACCAGGTAAAGTCCGTAACGGTCGCACATATCATACCACGCAGGTGTATTCGGGTAGTGACTCGTCCGAACCGAGTTGATATTATTCTGTTTCATAATCATAATGTCCCGGATCATATCCTCGGGCTTGATATAGTGCCCCCGGTCCGGATGATGCTCATGCCGATTTGTGCCCTTGATAAAAATCCTTTGGCCGTTTACCAGCAGATTGCCGTCCTTCAGCTCGACCCTGCGGAACCCGATATTTACCGGAATCACCTCTATAATTTTTCCATCCGCACCTTTGAGCGTCAGCAGTAAACGATAAAGGCAAGGGTCTTCCGCCGACCAGTTACGAACATTTTTAACGTCACCGGAAAGAGTTTGTTTTGCCTGCTGTCCTGTGGGCACATCACATGAAGCCGACATCACCGGAATAACCCGATCGCCCTTGGCATCCAGCAATTCAGCGGTTAGCTTAACATTTTCTGCCCGGGACTTTTTATTATCTATTGTCAAATCAATCTCAAGCCGGCCGTTTTTATAGCTTTCATCAAGCGGAGTTTTAACTTCAAAATCAAAGATATGCAGTGTGCCGGGCGACCAAAGATAAACATCACGGAATATGCCGCTTAGTCTCCAGAAATCCTGGTCTTCCAGCCATGAGCCGTCGTTCCAGCGGAAGACCTGCACGGAAATCTGGTTCTTGCCCGGTTTGACAACATCAGTAATATCGAATTCAGCCACGGTCCGGCTGTCTTTGTTCATACCAATCTTTTGGCCGTTGACCCAGAGGAAGAAGAAGGAATTCACACCGTCGAATATTATATGAATTCGCCGGCCATCCCATGCCTGCGGAACTTCAAACGTACAACGGTAGGAACCGACATGACTATTAATTTTAGGTATTGTCAACGGTCGCTGTCCCTTCCTGCGGTCCCATCTTTCAATAGCATCCCACGGATACCTGACATTAGTGTAGATAGCCACACCGTAACCCTGAGTTTCCATATTCGAGGGCACTGGGATGGTGTCCCATCCGGAGTCATCAAAATCAGTCTGGAAAAAGTCGGTCGGCCTTTCATCAGCGTTCGGTGACCACATAAACTTCCAGTCTCCGTTCAAGGAGCTAAACCAGCCGGACATGGAACGGTCTTCCAGCGTGGCTATCGCCTCGGCCTTCTTTGCAGATTCGACATCGGGATAAATCATCATCGTCGCATGAGGCTTCAGTCGATTCTGACCAAGCAATTCAGGATTCTCCCACTCATTTCGTGTTTCGTCCTGAGCAACAATCAATCCTGTCATTAAAATAGCCAGTATAAGCATACCACCGAGAAAAATTTGAAAAAGTTTCCTGGGAAAATTCATAAGACATTTCTCCTTTCTTAAACAATAAGCTTCAAACTTATTGTGCCAAATGGTTCTCTATTTCAGAGGTTAACATATATAACTTTTCTGCTATAAAGTCAATCATGGAAATAGTATAGTTTTCTCCCTTGATATCTTTTAAGCTTGTATCTTCCGCTCTTATCCTCTAACGATGAAGCCGAATGTTAACTCACTTCTCCTCTTCCAGTTGCCCAGGCAACTGAATATATGTTGGTTTATTACGATCGCAGAAAAGTTTTCCATCCTTGTATTCGAGTTCGACAACCTGAATTACGGCACGCCGCTGTGAATAAGGATCGCCCGGATCCGTGCTCTCTTTACTGTAGCCCGTAAAGTAGAATAAAAATGCGCGGTCCCCACTGACCACGACATCTCCATGTGAACCTCTCTGGCCGTCCGATGGGTGCTGTCCCGGCTCTGCGAGCAGATTGTTCTCCTGCGGTATCCAGTTCAGACAATCATCCGAGCTATAAACTCCGAGTCCCTGCCACAAATCGGGAACCATCCAGTAGCGACCCTTCCAGCGAAATACCTTAGGCCCCTCGCCGTTTCGGTCACTGATGGCATTACCATGAGTCTGCCATTTGTAAAGGTCCGGACTGTCCGCGTATGAGAGTGCCTTTTTAGCGCGTTCATCTTTATACCACATACGCCAGGTGCCGTTTGCAAGCTGAATAACACATGCATCAATCACTCGGTCGGACTTGAGGTCCAGGGTGGATTCGTATTTCCACTTAATCATATCCCTGCTTGTCAGGTGGACAATTTCACGGGGGTGATTCCAATCGGTAAAGATACCCGGCACGAAACTCAGATACATGTGATATGTGCCGTTATGATGAATCACTTCCGGCGCCCAATATGTATATTCGGTTAATCCGTGTGAGTAGTCTATTACAGCATTGCCTCGGTATTTCCATGTCGCTCCGCCATCGACCGATTCGGCGATACCGATGCGCGAGCCGTGTACCCAGGTAACACCGGGTGTATTAGGCTCTGTCGCGCGGCGGGATGTGTAAAACATGAACCACTTATTCTCTGTGGAATTATAACAAAGCACAGGATCGGTGGGAGCATCATAAACAGGGTCACGATACAACGGTTTCGGAGCCAACTTACCCGGACGAACTTCCTGATTTGATGACGATGCCGAGGATGAGAGAGTTCCTGCGATGAAAATACATACGAAGAACAACAAAATAGTCCTGTTCATTATGTGGTCCTTTCTTTGTAATCAACCACGAAATCGTTTAATCCCTGTAATCAGCTTAGGTAATCTTAAATACGAATGCAGAAGCATTCATATATTTTCCACCCTGGGATGCCGTGAAAAGATACGCCGGCTTGCCATTTTTCATGAGGATTTGCGGTCGCTCCAGACGTCCATATTTTTTCAAATGGTCTGGTGCGGGCGGCTCTTTGACATAATGACTAACCGGATAGTAGGCAATCTTCGGATCAGACCATTTAATTCCGTCGTCGGATTCCAGGTACAAGCCGACTTCGTGGTTAAAAATACCCATATCACGGGCAATCATTTTGAATTTGCCGTCTTCGATAAAAACATATGCATCCTCAAGCTGCCTGTTATCTCCCAATCCCGAGTAGTCGATTATTGGATTATCTTTATGTTTTATATAAGGCCCTTCGAGCTTGTCGGCGATGGCAAGGCCGTACTTTCGGTTTCCTCGAATCGTCGGATGAGAAGAATTATAATAGTCGCTGGAATTCCACGATTTATAGTATATCCAATATTGCCCGTTCGGGTGTTTTACAAAAGAAGGATTCGAAGTGCAGTGATTATCCCATACATCTTCGCCTCCCGGTTCGATTAAAGGTCTGTCCATTCGTTTCCAGGGACCAGAAAGTGAGTCGGCAACAGCAAGACCGATACGCTTTGTGTTCGTTTTTTTATTGGAATTGCCCATATAGAACAGGCAGTATTTGCCATCGACTTTTTGTATGTGAGGATTGTGACATGTGGTAGCGTCCCAGAAACCTTCGCCGCGTGGTGAAAGGACCGTTTCAACAGATTCGAAAGTTCCTTCGGGGCAGTCGGCTATCGCATGAGCGATTTCCGAGCTGCTTATCCAGCCTCCCATTCTCCGTTGTGCGGGCCATCGGGAAAAGAAAACATGGACTTTGCCGTCCGGGCCTTCAATGGGGCTTGTCCCCCAGACATACCAGTCCTTCATTTCAAGCTTGCGCCCTATCGGCTTCAAACGCCTGCAAAAATCAGAAATCTTATCGTCGGAAATAGAATCCGCATGGGGAAGCATTACGTCGGAATCCCCGGACTTGTCACGGCGAAGTGTGCCGGAGCCGGAACCGGCGGAAAAATATCTGAGCATCGGAACCGCAGCCAGATTTATCATGAAATTTCTTCTTGTTATCATTTCTGAGTCCCTATATTCTCATAAAGATTGAGTATAATCATAAATCCAGGAATTCGAGAGGCACTAAAGTAACAGGGCCGATCAAACCCGAATCTCTTGGGGGCCAGTTTGATGCATTGAAGTAGCCGTCCGGTCCTCTGTTATCTCTTACCCTCGCCGGGAAATTGACATTATAGAATTTCTTCCAATTCACATTTTGTCTGTCCATATCGGCGATACGATTGGCCATTAAGTTCGAGACCTTAATTTCGAGAGTGTTTTTATCCTTCATCGATTCTTTCGGAATTCGTATTTGATACTTCGGGCCGATAAGCGTACCCAATTCCCGCCCGTTGAGGATTACGACAGCACTTTCACACACCCTGCCCAAGTCAAGCATCCAGCCATCGGCCTGCTGTGCGGGCTTTGGAAATGAAATAGAATATCTGGCTGTACCGGAGAATTTCTTAACCGCATCTCCGTCATACTGCGTCCAGGAACCTAACTGCTCTGTTTCAACGCTTTGAGGCAATTCCGGACCGCCTTCAACAAAGCTCACCGACCAGACGCCTGTAATTTCATGGGATTCTCCCAAAGGTTTAGTATAACTATATAAAGATCCCTCAACCTGCGTATCAAAGGTCTTTAAGATACAAGATTGCCCGGGGTCAAGCTGCAAATAAACTTCATTTGTTCCTTTCCCGGATTTTCGCATCGCAGCCAGTCCGACTTTACCATCCATAGGACTAAATATCGCAACTGATTCTGCATGAGTTGATATTGGTATCCAGCCATCTACCGGGCTGTTCCTTATATTGGCACTTCTGGGGCCCCCTCTTTGGTCGCCGCTGCGTTGTGCGTCACCACCTCGGATATCAACATAATTATTCAGAAAATAGCAGGAGCCATTTTTATAACTGCGGCGAATAAACCGGATTCCATTATCCACCATAGGCTCGCGTTCGATTCGGGCGTAAGAAAGTAACGGTCCAAGATTATCCCCCATTAAAACTTCGCCGTCACCGAATGATGCGATTTGAACAGCCGGATTATCCGTCGCAGTAAAATTTAACTGTGCAACGAGCTCCCGGAAAGCATTACTGCGTTCATCGAGATTGCCCCATCCCGGCACACCGGACGGCAGGCCGTTATGCATAATAATCGCAGCACCATCTCTTGCCAAATCGACAAGCTTCTCGAATGTCTCCGGAGGAATCAACCGGCATTCCGGTACAACCAAGGCTTTATATGAAACGCCGCCGGTCTGAATTGCGTTACCTGCGAATTCTACGTTGAGAATCTGTCGATCCGAGATAAAATCAAATGTGTAACCTGCCTCCAGCATTTCCTGACCAGCGCTGCCAGCGCTTCCCGGCGCAGAGGCCCGAAAATGTGGTAACATACTTCTGCCACCGGTCTGCGACCACTGGTCATATACAGGGAAATAGAGAAGCACATCGTTATCCGGACTGCCTGTCTGAAGAAAAGACTGGCAACGAGTGACATACATATTCAATGTCGAAAAATCGTTCCAGAAGGAGTTTGTCGGGCCGAAATGAACCGAGGCATAGAACATCCATCCGGGCCAGTCTTCGTTCGGCGGTGAAAAGGTCGTGCCGTGATAACAAATATGATTTATACCGCCAAGAAAAAAACTGTCCAATGCGGTCTTGACATCTCCAAGGCACGAGAGGAAATGCTCGTTCAGCCATGTGGCGGCTTCACACGAGGCCAGAGGTTTACCCGTGACATGAGCCGGGGACGAGGCGAACTTAAATCCCAATATGTCCGAGCCTTCGGTCTCCGGGATACCGCTGGCTGCATATAAATCCAGAAGATTGGCCGGCGAACCATGAGCCTGGTTTCGAGTTATCGCTTCCTTGCCCGCCGCCCATCGGCCCCAGGGAATCGTGAAACGCTCAAGAAGCAAATCGGAAATTGTCTCACGGAAGTCACTCAACACGCGGCCGTTTTTCTCTTCCGAATCGTTCCCGAACAAGGCAGGCAAATGTTCACGCAGGTCATAACCTCGCCGCGTCTCGAATTCCTCGAAAAACTTATCCGTCCAGTTAGATTCACCCGAGGCATCGTCAACTTCATAAGAATCATTAAAATAAGCCCGCAGCGAACCGACATCACGGCCGACATACGCCTCGTCGAATTTCGCAAGGAAAGTTTTCAGTGCATTTTCTGAAAAATGGTCGATGACATTACCTTCACCGCCTGGCCCGGCCCGTTCGACCATTTTGCCGTGCCAGCCCTGGAATAGGGCGTATAACGTCCAGTTACCCTCCGGCGCCGTCCAGCTCAGCTTACCTTCCGAATCGACTCTATCGGTAAGCTCCAAGGTTTCACCCTGCTGTGAATAAGCCATTAATACCTTCAAAGGCAAAGGTTTCTCGAACCGGACCTGTTCCAGAGCCAGGGCCTGCAGATTATCGTTGGAACCAATAGGCTCCTTGAGTTCGGAGATATCGACACGACGGCCAATCGCCCGCGACATAGGTTTTTGTATATATGTAACCGGTTCACCGAGAGTCTGGCCGCCGGATAATGTATAAGTTTTCTGAACCATATTTTTGCAGGCAATATCGGCCCCGACCCAAACACCCCCAAAAGGCCAGCCGTTACCCGTAGCCATGTCAATTCCCATATCCAGTCTTTTGGCTTCCTTCAATGTATGTTCCAGCATCTCCATCCATCTCGGAGTAAGGTAATTAATGAATTTATCTTCATAACCTTTGACGCCGTAAATGGGTGTAATTTCCAATCCTCCCAAGCCGGCCTTTGCATATTTTTCCATCTCGACCGTAAGGTCCTGCTCATTTATAATACTGCCCATCCACCACCATCGCGACCAGGGACGGGTCTGGTTGGTTATCTGCGGCCAGCTAAGTTCGTCTGTGGCTTTCATCGCAGTCGTACCTGCGTCGGTACTGCATCCGTATAACGTAATAGCAATAAAAACGGTCAGGATAATTGAACTTAGGCGGGACATCCTCATTTCCAGTCTCCTATGCCATACTCTGTTTATCGTCCTTATTCACCCGTGGGGGGATCACCGATGAAGAATTAACTTCTATCCTTATCAGATTAGCCGACACTAATCAAGTGCAATTAAGACCGAAAAGGTCGTGTAAATGAAATTAGTATCAGGCAAGGTCTATTGGATTGAAACAAATAGCAGAAAAAATGTACTTAAACGGAGTAATAAGCAAATTCGGTAACTTATTTATGATAAAATATGGCCTGTCATTGAGGTATTATTATTTTTTACCAGCCGAACTTTCACCAAGTCGTTGTTTTTAATCTGAAATTTCAAATTTGAAATATCATTATGATTAATATTTACCATGAAATATCTCTCACATCGTCCGCTAAGCAGGTCTTTGTCGCTTTCGAGAAGAATTTCAGTGTTTTGACCGAGAAACTGCTGCCGAAATTTCCGCCCTAATTCTATATCCAAATTGCGTAAAATCTCCGAGCGTTTCTTTATAACCTGATTACTTACAGTATCCTGCATTTTCGCCGCAGCAGTGCCTTTTCGCGACGAGAATCTGAAAACATGCATCTTGGCAAAGCCTATTTCTTTGGCAAGAGTAACGGTTTGCTCGAAATCTTCATTTGTTTCACCCGGAAAACCGACGATAATATCGGTCGTTATGGCGGGTCTGTCGAGCCGGGATTTAATTATCCGAACCTTTTCTCTGACCTGGTAGGCCTTGTATTGCCTGCACATTTTTTTAAGGGTCGCGTCCGAGCCTGACTGTAAGGACAAGTGCAGGTGCGGCATAATGTTACGATGTTTGCAGAATGTATCGAGTAATTGCTGCGTAACATCGCCCGGCTCAAGCGAGCTCAATCTTATCCTCGCGAGCTTGTTAATCTGGGCAATTTTATCAAGTAAATCGGCCAATTTACTGTTTTGTTGATTAGGCCATTGTTTTCGTCTAACGCTCTTTCGGCCGTAGGCTCCAAGATTAATACCGGTGATAACAATTTCCTTATGTCCGGCCTCAACAAGAGCTTGTGCCTCTTCAAGAATCTCATCAACCGTCCGACTACGAACAAACGGGCGTGTTTTGGGTACAATACAATAGGTACAATAACCATCACAGCCATCCTGAACCTTGAGAAAGGCACGGGTTTGGCCTTTGAAGGAAGTTAATGGTTGCAACTGCGGATAATTACACAATTCTTTTTTGTGCTTGATTTTAGAGTGGTTTTCTGATTTAATTGAGTTATTCGGGCTTGGTCCTGAGGGGCAATTTATATGCCCGGGGACGACTGACGCCGTGGAATCCAGGGCACCCTTACCCCTGTCCTTCGACGGGAAGATATGGGGGCCGTTGACGATTCGGCTTAGTATTTCGGCAAGATCGTCATGTTTTTTGATAAAACGGATATTCTTGGTTGTATCAGTAGATTCGCCAATTTGCACTGTCGGCAGACAGCCGCATACAACGACAACTGCATCAGGAGAGAGTTTTTGGGTCCTTCTAATGTACTGTCTGCTCTTCGAAGAGGCTGTATGAGTGACGCAGCAGGTGTTTACAACAATGAGGTCGGATTTTTCAAACGGTTTGGACCTTCGCAACCCAATTCGTTCGAGCAATTCACGGATCTGCTGGCTCTCATATTGATTGACTTTACAGCCAAGTGTGTTTATGGAAAAAGTATTCATAATATGATATAATTTACGTTTGTTCGAACTGATTGACAAGGCTATTTGGTTTTAATTTAACGCGAGGTTTGCAATGGCTGCAGAGATGGGTACGGTATGGGCAATTGATATCGGTAGCAATTCTTTAAAAGCATTGTACCTGAGTACGGAGCGTGGAGTTGTTGAAGTAATCGGTTACGATAACATTCCTCACGGTAAAATCCTCAGCGGAGACAATGTTACAGATGCCGAGAGAGAAGAGCTTATTGCAATAAGTTTGCGCAAACTTGTCACCAAGTACGATCTGAGCATGGATGATATAGCTATTGCGGTACCGAGCCAGAACAGTTTCGCCCGGTTCGTGAACCTGCCCCCCGTCGAGGCAAAACGTATTCCTGAGATGGTACAGTTCGAAGCGGTTCAGCAAATTCCTTTCGGTATTAACGATGTCCAGTGGGACTGGCAGTTGATGACAGAAGCTAACAGCCCCGAAATAAAGGTTGGTATTTTTGCGATCAAAAATGACGTTGTTAATACAGCTTTGCAACCTTTTACAAGAGAGGATATTGAGATCAGCTACGTGCAAATGGCACCAATGGCCCTGTATAACTATTTGCTGCATGACCGTCCTGATCTGGTAACTTCCGTTAGTCAGGCTACAGTTGTTATTAATATTGGCACCGGTAATACCGACCTTGTTGTCTGCACACCCTCGACGGTATGGCAAAGATGTATTCTTATAGGCGGTAATACATTCACAAAGGCGATAGCAGATACTTTCAGGCTTAATTTTGAAAAAGCCGAAAAACTGAAACGTACGGCCCCGGTTAGCAAATACGCCCGGCAGATATTCCAGGCGATGAGACCGGTTTTTACGGATTTGGCCTCTGAAATCCAGCGATCACTGGGATTTTACAGCAGTTCAAATCCAAATACAAAAATAGTGAAGATTATTGCAATGGGTGGTGGAACCAAACTGAGGGGCCTGCTCAAATATTTGCAACAGACGCTGCAGATACCTGTGGAAAGACCGGACTCATTTAAGAGGCTGGCAATAGGTTCAGGAGTATCACAGGCAAAATTCCACGAAAATGTAAGCGATTTCGGCATTGTTTACGGTCTGGCCTTACAGGGATTGGGGCTTGCAAAAATAGAGAGCAATTTATTGCCTCGTACTATCGCCAGATCAAGAGCGTGGGTAAGTAAAGGCAGATATTTTATCGCCGCCGCATGCATTCTTCTTACCGCATCACTTTTTTGCTTTGCAAGAACCGGCTGGGATAAAATGAATTACGATAAGAATGAACCGCTCCGAAAGAGAATCGGGGGCTTAATTACGACAGCCCAGCAGGCTACCAGCAAGCTTGCGGAGATTGAAAACAACGCCGCCCAATATGATACAGTAATAGCTAAGGAATTCGAGGTTTTCAAAAATCGTGAAATCATTCCGCAACTTTATGAAACCATAATCTCGGCGCTGCCCAACAAGGATAATACCCCCGAACAAGCCCGGCTTTTTGAAGCTTTTGAAAAAGGCGATGTTAAAACAATTAAAGAGCTTGAAATAAACGGCGAAAAGCTTAGCCGTAACGAGAGAAAGCAAATATTTATCACATACATGTCCGTTAATTTCTCGTATGATCTTGCTAAAGCGCAGTTTGGTTCGGATGTGTGGCGACGTACCCGCGGCACACTCGGGACTGAGGAAGGGGGCGACGGAAGGTATTTGGAATCGATGATGATGGAGGAAATGGGCTACCGAGACAGCGCCTACGGGCTAACTCCATACGGCTATGAAACACCGGCCACGGAAGAAAAGAAATCCGGATTTATCGTGACTCTGGTCGGCTATAGCCCCTATGGAAAAAACACGGCCGAATTAGGACAGTTGATCGATCCGCCAAAAATTGAAAACGAACGGGAGAAGTGGGGATTTATTACGAGACTTGCAAACCTCGATGAACTGGTCGAAGACGGCAACAGTCCGTTTGAGTTATATAACAAAAGCAACCCCGAGCAATTCAAGTTGGAGATGAAGGAAGTGGATTTGTCGGTTGATTACCCTCCTGATGGAGTAGGTCTTAGTGATGTCAGGCAGAGAACAATAATGACCAACGCCGGGCCGCAGGAAACTACTGAGATGATTTTAATTGATCCTTTGACAAAAGAAATCATTAATAAAGTCCCCGTATTGGATGAAAACGGGAGAGAGAGAATCATCGGCGGCCAGAAAGTTTATCAGGTCAACGACCACTGGTTTGTAATTAATCTCAAACTTGTCTGGAAAGACGCTCCCGAAGCTCCTGAGAAACCAACAAGAGTAACCAGGAGAGGACGTTGATGATTAACTGTCAGAACCGATTATAATGGTTTATGTCACGGAATCCTGATTAGCCGTGGGAAGAATATGAAACCAAAAAAGGTTACAGATTTGTGAGCGAAAAATGAATCTACCGAATTTCAAAGATATTTTACAGAAACTAAGTGTTTTCAAGAATAAATCACTATTGATACCTGTTGTTATCGGGATGGTTAGTGTACTTCTCTTCATACCAACCCAGCTAATGAGCAGCGGACTTCAAAAGAAAGTACAAACAGAAAGCATTTCCAATGGTCTTTCAAAAGTTAAGATTTTAAGGCAGAAGGCTGTTTCTGATGAACTATTGGATATGAAAGAAGACCAATTGAAGATTCGCGCAAATGACGCCAACGAAATAACACTTTTAGCAATACAAACTACTCAGAGACAGTTGCTAAATTACGACATATTTGACGTAAATGATCCTAATAGTCTGTCAAGCCTGATCTTTCTGCAATTCGGCCGGAAGTATATAGATGGAATCGATAAATTAAGTGCAAATGCCAATGCTAACGATTGCCCCACTAAAACCGAGTTAACCAGAGCTATCGAGGAGTCGGGGGCAAACTCTCGTTCTCGAACAGGAAGACTGGGGTATGATTCGAGAACTATGGCGCCTTCTGCACCTATGCCGACGAGAATCGCCGGACCGGGATATGGTAATATGAACTCTTATGGTGGAATTAGAATCAGGAGCGAGCTTGAGAAAGTCGTAATCGACCAGCTTTGTCAAAGAAGAGCCGAAGAAGTTTTCTTCTATGTTAATCCGACGGACCTGAGCGGATACGAATTCTGGAATGAATATGATATAAATATCCTAAACGTGCATGCTGTCGAAGACTGCTGGTATTATCAACTGGCTTACTGGGTCATTGAAGATGTCTTCGAGACATTCAATTCTGCAAATTCCGGGCATGACAATGTTATCAGCGCACCGGCAAAACGACTTATGAGTTTGAGTTTTACAATGGACCTGAACAGGTCAAGAAGGGGCAGTCGTTCCAGAAGCAGAAGGTCAACCGGCACAACAACCTTAAAGAATGATGATAGACCAAATTACGTCATTTCCTCCGAAAATGAAACAATGCTGACAGAAACCTGTACAGGAAGATATTGCGATGAAGATATCGATGTAATACATTTTAATGTTGTCTGCGTGGTCGGCATTAAAGACATCATGCCGTTTATGAAGGAATTGTGCAGCGTTAAGGAACACCAGTACGTTGATGAATCGGGGCAAACGCATACTTACAAGCACAATCAGATAACCATTCTGGAAACCAAGTCAACCTCGGTTAACAAGGAAAGTATCGATCACAACTGTTACCGTTACGGCGATGGCGGTGTCGTGGAACTGGATTTAATTTGCGAATATATCCTCAATAAGAAGGGTTATGAGAAATACAAGCCGGAATCAGTCAAGCAAACGCTGCTTACGGAAGAATAGAAATAAACGGCTGTGCAAATAAGGCTTTGATAAAAAAGGTGTGAAACAGGAAACAAGAAATGTTAAAGAAAATTGGCCGCTTTTTTGAAGAACATGTTGAGAAGATAGTTTTAATTATTATAGGTTTATTATGCGCCTTACTCTTTATTTGGCGTGTTCTTTTAAGTCCCAATATTATTGAATACAAAAACAACGAAGGCACGACAATAAACATCAGCCCGGGCGAGATTGATAATTATGTTTACCAGGACGCCTTACAATTAAGTACGAGACAAAGCGGCTCACCTGTTACAGATATCAATTCGTACACGCCTAAACTGAACGAGTTCCTCGCCGTCCTCGATTCGGCTATAATAAATGTCGATACCCGTCAAATTTTACCGAATCCCGAGATTATTACACCAACGGTTGTTGCCCGCGGCGAATATAACCTTCCTTATATCGGCCAGATCACCGAAGTTGCATCGGAACATATCAGGGCCGCCGCTTATGTGCCTATCGAGCCTGTCACTGAACAGAGAACTTATACGCAGGTTGAGAATGAGCCCAACGATATCGATCTTGTAACAGTTGAAGGCAAGTTTGACATAGAAGGATTGTACAAGAGATTCCATGAAAGTTTCTTTGACCAGGTCGAGGAACAGTGGGCCGACCCGTGTCTTGCCATACCTGTATTTGCCACAGTAAATCTGCAAAGGCGTGAACTCTTAAACAACGGCACATGGGGTGATTGGCAGAATGTCCCCCGGCCCGGCATCGACCATAACAAAAGACTGCTTGATCTGATTCAGGAAGGAAATAAACTGCCGCCGGGCGGCCTGAAAGTACAGATGCTTAAATTCGATGATCCGCAGGTACAAGTGGAAATACTGCAGCCCGACACTTATCATTTTGCTTCGGCCAGGGAAGATTGGTTTCCTCCCTTATTACACCGTGACTACGCATCAGCCATAAAGAAAGAAATGCAGCAGGAAAAACGTGACGCCCGCGAGGCGGAACAACAGGAACGCTCGAGAGAAGCAGGTGAGCGTCGCAGCACAAGAACAAACGCAAGAGGTGGAGGTATGGGCGGATTTTCAGATGGAGGCGGAGACGGACTCTTGGGCGGCCAAACAGGATCACGAAGAACAGGAGGCCGTCGCACATCCAGAGACACCGGTTTCGGCGAAACCGGAGGCAGAAACACCGGACGCACTCAAAGAGGAAGAACAGGCAGACAACAGGACAATACTATGATGGAGATGGATCGTTTTACGGGAGAGGGGGGCGCAGCCACCACGGAACCTTCACCTATCGATGAAGTTTACAGAGAATACAATAAAATTAAGCTTAACTGGACTACAGATTTATCCAAAATGCGCGACCCCCTGGTATTCTGGGCGCATGATGATACGGTCGAACCGGAAAGCAGTTATCAATACAGAATCCGGTTAGGTGTTTTTAATCCTGTTGCAGAAGGAGACGAAGACAATGTAGTCTTATGGAGTGAGTTTTCAAAAGTAACTGAAACTATCGAGATTCCCGGCAAGCTTTACTTCTTCGTAAAAGGTGCACAGGAAACCGCGAAAACCGTTACTGTTACCGTCTGCAAGTATTTCCTGGGTTACTGGCGCAGCGAAGATTTCAGAGGGGTCGGTCCCGGTGAAGCAATCGGGGGTATTGTCGAATATGAACCTGAAGAACCCGAAGAAGAACCTTTTATGGCTGCAGGTGCAGGAAGACGTTATGTACAACCTGTAGTAACACCTCGATCCGAAGAGACGGCTGTAGAACCGGAATCAATTAACTACGATACGGGAGCAGTCATAGTAGCTGTTCTTGCATCAAACGAGTGGGTGACTTCCGTCGATGAAAATCTAAGCAACAAATCCTATTACGATATGCTTTACAGTTATGACGGAACCGAAATTAAACATATGCCGGCAGGTTCGAGCTACTGGCCGGAAGATATGAAATCAATCTTTGCACAAGTGCAAAGACTCTCGAGAGAGACAAAAGAACCATTTAAGGCATTCGGTTCCAGAGGCACTCAACGAAGACCGGGAACAGGTACCCCGGAAGGAGAATTCGACAATATGTATCAGGAAACGATGATGATGGATGGAATGGGCCGTTATTAACATGTAATCATCATTATTTCGCAGATAATACAAAAAGTATCGAATCTCCTGTTACCTAACAGATTTAAACGATTTTTCACCCAGGAATTTTCCCTTGCAAATTATCCTCGTCCGTCTTAACTTACCTTGTGAAATTTGGATAAAGTTATTTTATCCGTTCTGAAAACAATTCATAATTTTAAGGAACATTAATTATGGCTTTCACATTACCATTAGGCGAACGAGCACCGGATTTCAAACTCCCCGCTACAGACGGCAATGTACATCAGTTGTCGGATTTTAACGATGCCCGTGTTTTAGTAATATTTTTCACATGTAACCATTGCCCCTATGTCATCGGTTCCGACGAAATCACACGACAAACGGCCGAAAAATTCGCCCCCAAAGGGGTAAAATTTGTCGGAATCAACTCGAATAGTAAAAACACTTATGCAGAAGACGACTTCGACCATATGGTCAAACGGATGAAAGAGTACGATTTCCCCTGGCTCTATTTGTATGACCGGTCTCAGGGTATTGCGAAAGCCTACGGTGCTTTACGCACTCCGCACTTTTTCGTATTCGATAAAGAACGCAGGCTTATTTATACGGGTCGGGGCGTGGATAATCCTCGGGAGGCCGGTAAGATAAAGGTCAACGACCTTGAAAGAGCACTAACAGAACATCTGACCGGTAAATCCGTGAGTGTTCCGCTTACCAATCCGATCGGCTGCAATGTCAAATGGGAAGGAAAAGATGCTCACTGGATGCCGATTGAGGCCTGTGATTTGGTCTGATACAATTAAACTTGATGTGCGGCCGGATTCAGCCCATAAGATAACTATAATCAAAAAACATCTTAAACTATATATAAAAGGCGTATCTCACGGGCTAAAAAAAGAACAGCCGAAACTGTCATTACAATGGCCGTACTGCTCATAAATAATCCCGGCAAAGTGACGCATCAGGATGCAAAGAGAATCTTTCGGAATCTTATAAACAACGGGTAACATTAATGGTCAAACAAAAAAAATACCGTGGTGTTGTAATACCCATGATAACACCATTCACAGCGAACGGCTGTTTAGACCTGGACGCCGCCGAGAGAATCGCCGATCATATTCGCGCCAGTGGCGCCTGCGTATTCGTCCTGGGGACTACAGGAGAGGCGGTTTCAATCGATTCATCGGTAAAATCCAGACTTATTGAGACGGTCGTTAAAAACAATTCACATCAAACACCAACCTATGCGGGTATAATCGACAATTGTATGGCTACATCAGTGGACATGGCCAAACAGTTTTTCGAACTTGGGGCGGATGTGGTCGTTGCCTGTGTCCCAAGCTATTATCCGTTAACCGACGATGATATCCTGAACTACTTTGATACTCTGGCGGAGCACACAGGCGGACCGTTAATATTATATAACATACCGGTTACGACCGGTGTGTCGATTCCCTTAGAGGTGATTGACCGGCTTAGTCACCACCCGGCAATTATAGGATTAAAGGATTCGGCCAGGGATATAGAACGCATGAAACAAGCCGTCGAGATGTGGAAAAACAGGGAAGATTTTACATACCTTAGCGGCTGTACAACCCTGAGTGCAACTGCATTAACCATGGGCGCCGACGGAATCGTGCCGGGTGTCGGCAACATTGTGCCCGGTCTATTTAGAAAACTCTACGACGCGGTCCTAAGCGGTGATTTGGAGCAGGCTAATCGATATCAGGCCCGCTCCGATTCAATTACAGATATTTTACAGGACAAAAGAAGCTTGAGTGAATCGCTGTCGGTTCTCAAGGCGATAATGCATATCCTGGGATTCTGCAGTCAGAAAATGCTGCCGCCTCTTCGCGAGTTAACCGCCGAGCAGATTCAAGAACTCAGAGAGACTGTAAATAACATGCGTCTTTTAGAGGAAAATCATAATCTATGAAAAATTCCCGACCGATCCTCGGAATCACTATGGGGGACCCTTTCGGCATCGGTTCGAAGATTGCGGACAAGGACATAAAAGACCTGACACTCTACGGCTGGCTGGCTAAACACTGATAAGATATAATTGATCCCGCAATAATATTACTGGATTAAATATTGTGACAGAGATATGAAAAAGATAATTATCATTTTGTTGCTTTTGTTTGCATTGGCAGGATGTTCGGGTATTCCGCCGGGAGCGCAGGCGGTCCGGGATTTCGATATCAATAGATATCAGGGCAGATGGTACGAAATCGCACGACTGGACCATAGTTTCGAACGGGGCCTGAACAGTGTATCGGCCATTTATACCTTAAGAAAAGACGGCGGAATCGACGTGCTTAATAAAGGCTTTGACGGGCAAAGCAACCGATGGAAACAAGCTAAAGGCAGAGCATATTTCACTCAAGACAAAACCGTCGGTCGTTTGAGGGTCACTTTCTTTTGGCCGTTCTATGGCGGTTATAATATCATCGCCCTTGATAAGGATAATTACTCCTACGCAATGGTCTGTGGTCCAAGCAGTTCGTATCTATGGATATTGGCTCGTGAAAAAACACTAAGCAATCCGGTAATGGATAATCTGCTCAAAACCGCAGAAAGCCTCGGCTTCAAAACCAGCAACCTGATATTTGTGGAACACAACCAAAATTGAAAATAAACACAACTTAATATCGATTTTTCGACGATTAAGATTCTGTGTTTCCAATCTCTGCTGAAATTTAGTAAAATCCCTGCCATGGCACAAAGCACGAGTAAAAAATCATTTCTCAGACAATGGCGATTTACTTTGGTCCTGATTTGTTCCGTTGCGGCGGGCGCCCTGCTGGGTTATATAATCGGGCCCAAAGCCAAAGCACTTAAGCCACTCGGGGACGTGCTATTGAACCTGCTGTTTACCGCCGTTGTGCCTCTGGTATTTTTTTTCCTTTCTTCGGCGGTGGCGGCGAGCAGCAATCTCAGGCGGCTCGGCCGGATAGCCGGTCTAATGCTGGTGGTATTTGTAATAACAGGATTTCTCTCTTCCTGCCTGATGCTTTTTACAGTAAAAATTTTCAACCCGGCCAAGGACATAACTTTGGAGCTTGCCGAGCCGCCTTCACAGGAGACGGGCAGCTTTGCAAATAAAATCGTTGGCACCTTTACAGTCAGTGACTTTCCAAATCTTCTGACCCGCCGGAATATTCTGGCCCTGATTGTTTTTTCTATTCTAACCGGTTTTGCCTCACAGGCGGCGGGAGAAAAGGGACGCCCGTTCCGGGAATTTCTCGTCGCAGGAGCCGAGGTGATGGGGCAATTGATAAAGTTAATAATGCTCTATGCCCCGATTGGACTGGGCGCCTATTTCGCATATCTGGTCGGGGTATTCGGCCCTCAACTGGTCGGTACATACGCCCGGGTGGTCGGGTTGTATTACCCGGCAGCGATACTTTATTTTTTCTTTGGTTTTTCCATCTATGCTCTTATCGCAGCAGGTCGTAAAGGTTTCACGCGTTTCTGGATGCACATTCCACCGGCGGCGTTAACGGCGTGGGGCACAGGTAGCAGTCTGGCGGCACTTCCGGCCAACCTTGAAGCAGCCCAACGAATCGGAGTTCCCGAAGATGTCCGCGAAATCGTGCTGCCCCTCGGGGCAACTATTCACATGGACGGTTCCTGCCTTGCGGCGATTATGAAAATCGCGGTTCTGTTCTCTTTGTTCGGGCGGGATTTTTCGGGGCTGGACACATTCGCCGGTGCTATCGGCGTGGCCCTGCTCTGCGGAGTGGTAATGAGCGGTATCCCCGGGGGCGGCTTTCTCGGTGAAGCTTTGATTGTCTCTCTTTACGGTTTCGGTCCCGAGGCACTTCCAATTATATCGATGCTCGGCACACTGGTCGATCCGCCGGCGACAATGATTAATTCCTCCGGTGACACCGTAGCGGCGATGATGGTTACCCGCCTGCTGGGAAAAAAGGAAATATCGCAAGACTATAAAATGAAGCAAACCATGTAACTATATCGGTGGAGAACAGACATGAAAACCAAATCCTTTCTTTATAACATGCTATTGGTTTTGTGCATTACACTCTTTTGTCGGCATAATCTTCTGTACGCCGACGACGGCTATGAGCTATGGATGAAATATAAAAAAATCGAAGATGCGAACCGATTGGCCGAATATCAACAATCCATTACATCCGTTATCGTTGAAGGCCGGACAGAAACGTGCCGGATTATACAGGATGAATTAAACAGAGGTTTAGGTGGTCTTCTTGGAAAGGAAATTCCCGTAACGAAAACCAATCCGGAAAACGGCTCGATAATTGTAGGCACACCAGAAAATTCCGACATTATCAAAGAACTAATCGATACAAGCATACTCGAATCATTGGGAAGCGAAGGTTTCATTATAAAATCGGCAAACGCAAACGGTAATGATACGATTATTATCTCCGCCAACGATGACGTCGGCCTTTTATACGGCGCCTTCCATTTTTTAAGGCTTATCCAAACACAAACAAGCCTGAAAAATATCGATATAATCTCGAAGCCCAAAATTCAATATCGCCTGCTAAATCACTGGGACAACCTTAACGGCTCCGTCGAGCGCGGATATGCCGGCAAATCATTATGGAAGTGGGACCAATTACCGGAGACAATCGACCCCAGATATACCGACTATGCCAGAGCGAACGCCTCGCTCGGTATCAACGGAACGGTGCTCAATAATGTCAATGCCAATCCTGATATACTTAAAGAGGAGTATTTAATCAAGGTGGCAAAACTGGCGCAAGTTTTCAGGCCGTACGGCATAAAAGTATTCCTTTCAATCAACTTTTCCTCTCCAATATCTTCCAAATTCACACTGAACAGTCGAAGAGGTGGAATCGGCAATCTCGAAACATCCGACCCGATGAATCCGGAAGTCAGACAATGGTGGAAAGACAAAGCAAAACAAATCTATCAGTACATCCCCGACTTCGGCGGATTTCTGGTCAAGGCCAATTCCGAAGGAATGCCGGGACCGCAGGATTATGATAAAACACACGCAGATGGCGCCAATATGCTGGCCGAGGCACTGGAACCATATAACGGCATAGTCATGTGGCGTGCATTTGTCTATAACGCAGACACCGACGACGACCGGGCGAAGCGAGCCTACAAGGAATTCGTACCTCTGGATGGAAAGTTTCATCCCAATGTCTTCGTCCAGGCCAAAAACGGCCCCGTAGATTTTCAACCCCGCGAACCTGTTCAGCCGTTATTCGGTGCGATGCCAAAAACGCCTTTGATGATGGAGCTTCAGATAACGCAGGAGTATCTGGGCCATTCGACACATCTGGTTTATCTTGCGCCTATGTGGAAGGAATATCTGCAATTCGATACATTTGCCAAAGGGCAAGGCTCGCAAGTCGCCGGTGTTATTGACGGAACGCTCCACAACTACAACATGACAGGCATTGCCGGTGTGACCAATATCGGCGACGACAGGAACTGGTGCGGCCACCTTTTCGGCCAGGCCAACTGGTATGCATACGGCCGCCTGGCGTGGGACCATTCACTTACCGCCGAGCAGATTGCAGAAGAATGGATAAAAATGACATTGAGCAAGGATGACAATGTCGTGCAAACGGTCAAATCCATGATGGCTGGTTCATGGCAGGCCTGTATCAATTATATGACGCCTCTGGGCCTGCACCATATTATGCAAGCAGGTTTTCATTACGGCCCGGCGCCGAATCATGCAAAATCCCAACGATCAGACTGGACGTCCGTTTACTATCACCGAGCCGACAAAGCCGGCCTCGGATTCGACAGAAGTTCATCTGGAAGTAATGCAACAGGCCAATATTTTCCACCGTTACGGGAGCAATTTGACAATATCAAGACATGCCCGGAAAAATATCTCCTCTGGTTCCATCATGTCCCCTGGGATTATAAAACACAATCGGGAAGAACTCTCTGGGACGAATTATGCTATAGATACTATCTTGGCACAGATTATGTTAAACAGAACAGAACGATATGGGCGGCACTGGAAAATAACATCGATGAGGAAATATTTCTGCATGTGCAGGAGAAGTTAAAAAAACAGGAAAAAGATGCAGGTACATGGAAAGATGCCTGTATCAGCTATTTTCAGGAATTCAGCGGACAACCCGTCCCGGCTTTTGATTAAAACAAACAAATTGCTTTATACGGACACCCTGTAGGAAATATAATTGATAAAGTGAAACGGCCGATTTTATTATAAGGTTTTACTACATCGCCGGCAATTCGGGAGAGTATGCTGTTTCGTTGCCGTAGATGTCACGCGCCTTGACATGAAAACGGAGTAATTGATTTTTCCTGCCTATCTGGACCTCATAATACGTATCGCTTTGCCAGCCGCTGTTAAAGCCGGAATTGTCCGTACATTCAAAGAAGTACTCCACATCCCCGTCCGGGTCTGTAGCCTCAGCCGCCGTCATTTGGGCCCAGTAACCGGTCAAGCTCCCACCGCCGAGATAGACCTCCTCCGGCTCACCGTCTTCGGCCCATTCCATGGGATCCGGCGTCGGAGGCTCCAAATCCACGCTTACAACGGCGGAATTTCCGGTTGTATTCTGATTGGGCGATTTGTCACGTGCCCTCACAACAAAACTATATACCCCCTGGGCAAGAGAAGATGCCGTATATTCGGGACTATCCTGCCAGCCGCTGCTGTACCGGGAATTGGAAGTGCACTGGAAATAATACTCTACACCGCTGAGATCAGAAGCGGTAACAGCTACCATACGTATCGACGACGGCGAAACCCGGTAAGGTGGAGTCTGCCATTGAGCCGGATCCGGGCTCGGTGGCGCCATATCCAGTGGAGTCGTAGTGGCCGAACTTGCCTGTGAATATTCGGTCTCAACTAAATTCGCTTTATTGCGTGCCTTAACCCTGTAGTAATATTCGGTGCCGGCGGTCAGACCTGCATCCGTATAACCCGGCTCATTCTGCCAGCCGCTATCGTGCCCGCCGGAAGTGTCGCATTTGAAGTAATACTCCACACCGCTGTCGTCCGTAGATGTAGCGTCAGTAGCCACCATTACAATCGCTGTGGATGAAACCACCGTAGGCTCCATCGCCCAGGTCATCGGATCGGGTGTCGGTGGCAGCGGAACGGGTGGACGCAATTGCCAATTGGCCAGAAGAATCGATAAATCCGCCAAATCGACCCGTCCGTTTCTGTCAAGGTCTTCAATTAAAAGAACCTCGGTACGAAGCCACTTATCCGTGAACATGGCCATATCTTCGTAATCCACCCAGCCGTCATAATTCAAATCGGCAATATTACCGGCATCCGAAAGCGACCAGCTCGCCTGGGCCGTGTTGCCGTAAGCACCAATATTAACGCGGTTACCATGAGGCCAGAATTCGGCAACAAGAGCTGTATCAGGATCGCCGGCATCTATGCAAAGGCTGGTCTGACTGTCTTTTACCCACATTTGCTCATTGGGATCCCATCGCCCCGCCTCGGACATGAGATGATAGTCACCATCAATCCAGGAATCGTCGCTTTGATCGGTTATTGTACCGTTAGTATCCCAATAGCCGTTGGTTGCGAACTGCGGATTGGCAATAATTTCTGTGGAATCCATAACCGCTCCATCGCCGTAGTTCCCGCTCTGGTTTACCCACATTAAATTATAAGAATTGTTGCACTCCCCATTAATTCCACCTGTGGTGCCCGCCCTGTTGTACGCTATGATGTTGTTTTTTATATAACCGGGACACTGACTTATAGCTCCTCCCTTGCCACCGGCGAAATTGCCCACGATAGTATTGTTGTATATGTTAATGCAGCCGAATAATCCTCCGCCGCTTAAATCGCATTTATTACCCGCAATAATATTATTATAAATGTTACCATGGCAATTACACAGTGCACCGCCTGCAATTTCGCTCGAATTTCCAATTATAGTATTATCTATAATATCTCCATTGCATTCATAGCAGGCGCCACCTTTGTAACCTGAATAATTGTATGAAATAACATTTCCTGAAATCAGGCCTTCACAGAAAGACAGGCCGCCGCTGCCGACACTGCTCGCGACATCATATACATTCTCCGAAATGACATTGTTGACTATCGGCCCATCACAGGAATTTACACCGCCTTTATTTCTCAATATGAAATTATCGGAAATAACTGGAGCGGCTTTAACTACTCCGAAAGTACTTAACTGCCCAAATATCCCCCAGTTTCCGCAATCCTGAATTACATTTTTAGAAATAGTGGGTGAAGTACCGCCATAGCAATAAATTCCCCTGCCTGTTATAGTAAAACCGGTCAGGACCGAATTGCTGTCTTCATTGGAATCGAAACTTACACTGTAGCCGGAACTGACGGTAATAATAGTCGAGCCGACAACATTCGGATCATCCGGATCTCTGCCGGTCAGTGTGACAGCTTTATTATTGAAAAGTATATTCTCGCTATAGGTGCCCGGTTCAACAATAATTGTATCGCCATCCTGAGAGCCGTTAATAGCGCTCTGGATATTATTAAAATCCGCCGATCCATCATCATCGACAGTGATTATCTCACCTCCGGATGTGATAACCGGCAGAAAGCATATAAGAGCAAACACAAATTTTCTCATCCCTACATCCATCCCCATGAAAGGGCAATTTTTCCCTTATATTTTCTTTATCGCGATCCTGCCAATTCTATACAATACATTCTACTATAACAGAAGCGATAATTCAAGCGAAAAAAGACTCCCCCTGCTTTTGTTTGCAATCCTGCGAGTTCAACAGAAGAATATGAACTATGCCCGCCTTCCCGGGATGGAGGCCCCGGGAAGACGAAAAAGTCATCAATTTTTCGGACTAATCATTTACTCCGTATATCCAGTGGGCGTTGGTTAATTGGTAATCAACAATCTCCTCCGGTTTGAAAAACAAATCGATTTCGTACCTGGCTGATTCAGAACTGTCCGAACCGTGAATAAGGTTATACCTTTGAGCACAGCTAAAATCGCCACGGATCGTGCCAGATTCGGCATTTCGACCGAAAGTCGCCCCTATCATCCTGCGAACAACTTCGATAATTCCGTCGGCTTCCCAAACCATAACCAGCGACGGTGACGAAGAAATGAATTTTACCAGGCCTTTCAAAAACGATTTATCGCGATGAACAATGTAGAGTTTATGAGCCGACTCCTCGGAGATCTGCATAAATTTTGCGGCAATGAGCTTAAAACCCCTTCTTTCGAGTCGTGAAATTATCTGACCTGCCAAATGTCGCTGTATACAATCCGGCTTAATAATAATTAAGGTTCGTTCAGACATTGAAACTGGTATTTATTTTCAAATCCGGCGTTCCACTCCGGCCGCGAGAGATTGGCAAATTATGTTCCCTGAGGGACAATGTAAATCTCGACCCTTCTGTTCTGTTCATTGCCCGTTTTACCCGGTCCATTCGGTGCAATCGGCCGATACTCACCGAAGCCCCGTACACTCATCCGCTTGGATTCTATGTCATTTTGCTCCATAACATCCTTAACGGATATTGCTCTGTGAACCGACAAGTGCCAGTTGGTCGGATGCTTGGCCCGAGTAGCGGGTTTCTGAATTGGAATGTCGTCCGTATGCCCGGCAATTACAACGTCAAAATTTTTGCCTTCTTCGGTATTGAGAATTCCGCAGAGGGATTTGATGGCCGCAACCGCCGTAGATGCCACCTGGTCACTGCCTTTGTCAAAAAGCAAATCGCTCTTGAACTTAACGATGCCTCGTTCCGAATCGTATGTAACCATATCGTTACTTTTGGCAAAATCCTCCAGTAAGGTGCTAAGTTCAACCGGCAGAGCAGCCCCGCCGGCAAGCAGCCTTTGTTGCATAGAGGAAATTAACTCGTTCTTCTTGGCTATGTCTCCTTCAAGCGCGGCAATTTGCTTTTGCAGCGTCTCTATCTCAATATTGCCTTTACCCTGAGCGGCATCAAGTTGTCGTTTATATTGATCCAGTTGCAGTGTGGCGGATGAAACCTCGGCCAGAAGCTCATCTATACGTCTTTGCTGGGCATCGTTCTGGATTCGTAAGCTCTCTAATTCCGAGTTGCAACCATTAATCAGAAAAACAGAAGAACAAAAGAGAATAATTGCTAAAAGTTTTACCGTTCGCATCGTTCAATCCTTTCCAAGAAAATTAAGGTATTTTCCTTCGATCATTCCTTATATTTTTTTATCTGTAGTTCATCAAACTAAGTAAACTCCTGCTTTCTTCACTCTCGCCCGCAAATAAAACTGATTTGTGGTTATCCGTCAAGAACAAACTTGGCAAAATGTTGGCTGTATTTGAATTGTTTTGTGAATAGGGGAATTTGGTGGATTTTAATGAAAATTATATGTACAATCCAGCCCAAAATAAGTTTTTCCATACAGGAAAGGTTGGGAGAAAATTGTCTCTCCCGGTCTTTTTAGCTAAATTGAATAATTTGTAGAGATTTGAATTTTAATTCGCCTTAAAAAATAAATCTGATGAAGGTTCTGGTTGCTGAAAAATGTGGTTTTTGTCATGGTGTCAGAAACGCAATCCGCGTAGCTGAAAAAACTCTGGCCGAAAAGAAAGATGTTTACAGCCTCGGCCCTATCATTCATAACAAAGACATGGTGGAGCAACTGGCAAAAAGCGGACTTAAAACCGTAGCGAAAATCGAAGAAATACCCTCAGGTACGGTCCTTATCCGTTCTCACGGAGCCGCTCCTGAACAGATAGCAAAGCTGAACAAAAAAGGGCTCGATATTATTGACGCCACCTGTATTTTGGTTAAAAGGGTTCAGCATATAGCAATGGAATTCGAGAATAACGGCTACCAGGTTGTAATCATAGGTGAGGAGAATCATCCCGAGGTCCAGGCAGTGGTGGGTTGTGCTAAAAACGCCATTGTAATTGCCAACGAATCCGATTTGAACAGATTACCGGAAAATGCCAGGCTGGGAATTGTCTGCCAAACTACTCAAAGTCCGGAGCACTTCGGAAGAATGCTTGGTGCAATAGGAAGGTGCAATTTCAGTGAATTAAAAGTTATCAACACACTATGCAAAGAAGCAACTATAAGACAGGAATCGGCAGTGAGAATGTGCAAACAAGTGGATATTATGTTCGTTCTCGGCGGTCTGGAAAGCGCTAATACAAGGAGGTTGGCGGAGTTATGCAGATCAGTCAACAAACAGACGTTTCATATGCAAAACTGGGAAGATCTTGATAAAAACTTACTTTATGGTAAAAAAACCGCGGGTGTTACGGCCGGTGCTTCAACACCTGACTGGATAATTGAAGAGTTTGTAAAGAACCTTGAAGCCCTTGATAACAACGGCGGTTAAGGCAAAACTTTTCGTGAAAAAAACAAAGAGATTCTTGAAATAGCGGCTTTTTTATGTTATTAATGTCGTTTTTATAAAACTTTGATGTGATGTAAATTACATTTGCTGCGTAGGCAAATGATTTTGATAAATGATTAACCACAAGTTAACATTTGTACAGCGTTGTACAGTGACTTGCAGGCGTAAATGTGGGGCGCCGGCAAGTCATAAACAAAGACTCCACATTCGGATTCAGATTTATGGTAGATAGAAACATTATCAACAAATTGGGTTTGTCGCAAGAAAAGCTTGAACAGCAGATCAATGAGATGTTCGGCGAACAGGAGAATGAATTTTTGGAACAAGCCTTACAAAAAAAGGTAGATTCGCGTTTACCTGGAACTATCCTTAAAGGAACAATCGTTTCACAAATAGGCAATGACGTAATTGTCGAAGTGGGTTTGAAGAGTGAAGGGATAGTCGATGCGGGTGAATTTGGCAGTCCCGAAGATATCGTCAACGGCAAAGAAATCGAAGTTCTTCTCGAAGATACGGACTCTGAAAGCGGTCTTGTGCTGTTGAACAAGCACAAAGCAGATATCATCAAAGGCTGGGAAACAATACTCGAAACCAAAAAGGAAGGCGATGTCGTTAAAGGCAAGGTGATAAGAAGAATCAAAGGCGGTCTGCTCGTCGATATTGGAGTACCCGTGTTTTTGCCCGCTTCCCAGGTTGACATTCGCAAACCGGGCGATATCAGCAGATTCATCAGCAAGGAAGTGGACTGCAAGATTCTAAAGATAGATATAGAAGGCAGAAATATTGTCATATCAAGACGTAAACTTATCGAGGAAGAGAGACGCAGCAGCAAGGAAAGAATCCTCGAGGAAATCGAAGTTGGTCAATTGCGGAAAGGTATTGTGAAAAATATCGCCGACTTCGGCGTATTCGTTGATTTAGGCGGTCTCGACGGCCTGCTGCACATTTCAGATTTAAGCTGGGGCAGAATATCACATCCATCGGAAGTTGTCGAGCTTGACCAGACAATCGAGTGTATTGTTGTTGGTGTTGACAAAGAGCACGAGAAAATTTCTCTGGGCCTGAAGCAGAAAACCTCCAGCCCTTGGGAAGACGTCGAAAAACGTTATCCGATCGGGGCAAAAGTCAAGGGCACGGTCGTCAACGTAATGAACTACGGGGTCTTTGTGCGGCTGGAAGACGGGATAGAAGGCCTGGTCCACATTAGTGAAATGAGCTGGACCAAGCGCCTTGCACATCCGGGTGAAATGGTAAATCTCGGTGATGAGATTGAGGTAATAGTCTTAAACGTTGATAAAGAAAGACAGGAAATTTCCCTGGGACTCAAACAAACTCAAACAAATCCATGGGCGGTAGCTTCACAGAAATATCCGGTGGGAGCTATTGTCACCGCACAGGTGCGGAGCTTAACCAATTTTGGGGCCTTTGTGGAGATTGAGCCGGGAATCGACGGCATGATACACATTTCTGATTTGAGCTGGACAAGAAAACACAGCCATCCCGCCGAAGCCCTGCAAAAAAGTCAGGATGTAAAGTGCATCGTTCTTGAAGTCAATGAAGATAAACGTCGGATATCGCTTGGAATTAAACAAATGACCGAAGATCCCTGGATACGGGCAATCCCCGAAAAGTATATCCCCGGGCACATAATCAAAGGCATAGTTGCCAAAATAACCAATTTCGGCGCCTTTGTGGAACTTGAGAAGGATTTGGAAGGGCTTTTACATATTTCCGAGCTGGCCGACCATAAGGTTGACAAACCCCAGGATGTTGTAAAGGTCGGTGACGAGCTTGAAGTGAAAATTCTTAAAGTTGATACCGATTCCCGCAAAATCGGCTTAAGTCTTCGAAGAGTTCAGTGGGCGGCCGAAGAACAGGCGAGCGAGCCGGTCGAGCAAAAGACACCAACCGGCCCCGAGAAGGTTCTTTCTGATGCGCATGTTGAGCAACTAACAAAAGCTCGACAGAAAAAAGATTCTAACGAACCGGACGATAAAGACGAAACGCAAATACAGGAATCCGCGGATCAAACCGTTGAAACTCAGGAAGAAATCCCTCAAGAGGAACCAGTCCCGCAGGCAGAAAGCGGAATTTCTAATCCGGAAATATCTGAACAATCCCAGGGCGAACAATCCGAGGATAATACAGAAACAGAAGAGGCAGATGCCGAAGAAGAAACCGAGCAGAAAACAGATTGAATCAGGAATTAAAGCTTTTTTGTTGAGATAACAGAAAAAGTCTTATAAAAAAATCTGTACCAAAAGAGGCATTTTGGAAAAATCGAGCTGATGGTTTAATATAACGTCTTGCCAAGAAGCATCTTATGGCCTTTCATAATATATTGATGCATTTTTAATGTATATTAAAATATTGTTCTTGACGTAAATATAGAGAATATGGTAAAAATATATATGTAAATTTGAGATGTCTTTGCCTGTCGGCAGGTCTCTCAAAGTTATGAGATATCCATAAGATTCCTGGGCAAACACCTAATGTTAGGTGAAGGAAAGAGCTGGAGCGAGGTTGATTTTTTCAAATAACAGCTCAAAAATGGATTCCCGCAAGGAGGTTTATCAATAACCGGGCTTAAAGAGCAAACACTCTTTTTAAAGAACAGGGCCTGGTTAAGATTTTTTATTGTTTGAAAGAAGGTCGTTTGAGACAAGAACGACCGTGGGTGTTAAGTCTGCGCCCTTGTTGGTAACGACTCTTTTTTTGGCATATAGCCATAGTAGAGAGTGTATATCCATATATAAAGTTAGGAGAAAGGGTATGATGTTAAAGAAATTCATACCGATAAGTCTGGTGTTAGCATTATGCCTGACCCTACCGGTTAACGCCACTTATAATATCATCTGGGTCTCAGAAGATACCGACCTCGACGGCAATGGCATTATGGATGACCAGGGTTGGGTGGACCTTCTGACATCACAGGGATATTCCGTTAATGTCCAACGAAACAACTGGCTAACTCTCGATGACGCCAAAATAGATACCTTGAACAGTGCCGATTTAATAATTATCAGCCGATCTACAAACAGCGAAAATTATATTAATGGTACTGAAGCAGAGCAGTGGAACTCCATTACAACGTCGATTATTTCATCGAACACGCAACTCGCCACAAGCAGCAGCTGGGGATGGGTCGATTCCACCACTTTGCTTGATGATATCGGCTCTCCTCTATTGGGTATTTATGACGGCGTCCCTCCTATTTTTGCCAATATTCAGATAGATGTTTTAGATGAAACCGTTGGTTCGGGCAACACCACATTCATCGATACCGTCGATGTAGGTAACGGCATACTTATAGCAACCGCTGTAGGTTATGATGCAGCGTGGATTGCAGAATGGCAAACAGGAACAGAGTTTTACGACGGAGCGGACCAGTACGCCGGAGGAAAACGGATGCTTTTTGTTGCGGGTACGCAGGAAAGTACAGGTACTCCTCAGGGAGCATATAATCTCACCCCGGAAGGTGATACGGTATTCCTTAATGCAGTAACTTACATGATTCCAGAGCCGGCTACGATAGTTCTATTAGGCCTTGGCGGATTGATTTTACTGCAGCATAGAAAAATAATGCTTTAATATTTATAGGGCATACTTCGGCTGAGATAAGTAATACAGGCAAAAAAACCTTGTTTTACTTTCAGATTGAAGCCTGTTTGAAATCAGCTTAATCAGCAACAGAAAAAATGTCCTGCTGTTAATAAAACCAGTGGTGCAAAAAAATTTGAGATTGAAATACTGAGAACACCAATCAAATTAGACGGTACGAATTAAAATTTATCACGTTTTGGATGCCTGAAAATTAATATTTTAAGGCTCCATTAAATACCGAAACGTGTGTTTCGTTTTTGTACTCTTCTCCGATGCTCGATATTTAATAATATAGCGGGCATTTTTGTTTTTAATAAGACATGCATAGTATTAATTGAAATATTCCTCGGAATATAAATAATTTTAGAGAAGATTGGTTCTTTATGTCGCTATCGCCCCGATGCTGATCGTGTCGAACGATGCCTCAGCTATTAATATTATTTATTATAATTGCAACGGCAAAACAACGACATTACAGGCAACCACAAGAAAGCTGTGCCTGATAAATTGATTCTGCCTCAGAGCAGGACATCGAACAGGTTAATTTGGAAATCAAAGATAAGCTGCCGACAAGAATATCAAGTGACATATAATAACAGGCTCGGAGCATTTATAGAATATTCTTGTCTTTTTTGTGAGGTCTGTTTGATACGGGCACAAGGAAGTAAGTCATAAAAACCTGCAATAAAGATGCTGACTTACGACCAAAGCGTAAACTATTTCTTCTTGTTGTCCACAGGAAGAGTGTTATGCCTAAATTTGGATTATTAGTGAGTCTCATTGCAGTATTGCTCGCTTCAACGAATTCACGGGCGGCGTATGTAAAGGTATCGGTTCCAAATAACAGTTTTGAACTGCCTGGTACCGCCAAACAACAGTGTTGGGACGGAGAAAAAATTAATTCTATTGATATACCGGCCTGGAGCAGCGACGTTGTAGCCATCAATTCGGGGGTGGAAATTGGTCCGGATTCCACTAACGGAAACTGGATGGCATTCCTTATGGGCAGCGAGGAGGGTAAAGGCGATCCATCGATATGGAATCTGTTGCCCCACGTTATCAAAACCGGCGACGAATTTGTGCTCTCTGTGGATGCAAGGAACAACTATAACGCTTCCGTCTTGAAAATGAGTTTCTATTACCAGGATACTAACGGCGAGAGGATCACAGTGGCGACAAAAACCGTGGAACTGACCTCCTCATTCAAGACATATATACTTAGATTCGCGGCCGATAATATGCCGGACTCTATCGGCCATGAACTCGGCATTGAGTTTGACAATCCATCAACCGGATGGTTGGGACTTGACAACATACAAATACCTCACAGCAGTACTCCTAATTCCGTCGGCCATGCTTTTAACATCAACTTTAACAATCCTGTGATGTACGTCGGCAGCGGTAGTGTTAGTAGTGGCAGTAGTATTGATTCAGTGCCAATACCCGAACCTTCAACAATCGTATTTTTGGTCGCAGGTGTATTAGCTTTAGTTTTCAAAAAACGTTGAATAGAAACATACCGGCCATCCAGGCACAAAAACCACTAATTTGTGCCGGGAAATTCTTTCAATTCAAAGTTGCCTTCCTTCAGGATTGCCTGCATCCGAATCTGCGCAGAAACATTGATAAGCTCATAGATATAATTAAAAAGCAAAAGAGGAACTGTTGAAAAACTTGAGATTGCTTCGTCGCTGTGCTCTCCCTATGGAACACCTAAAAGCGCTCGCAATTACAAAAAGTTCGTTTCCATGCCATTGCGAGGAGTTCCGACTATTCGGAACAACGCGCCAATCTCAAATGTCTCTTTGTGACTTTTTCAAAAGCCACAAAGAAGGCTTTTTATGTAATTCCTTTTAAAAAGGCGGTCGCGAGGATTTCTTCTCTTGAAATGCAAATTTTTTATTGGTATAATCGCCGCCCTCGATGAAAGTTATTTTTATTTGTTTATCCGGCCCTGTCAATGCCGGGATATTTATGAGAAGTAGTATAGGAATAACGAGGGAATGTGCTGCTTTTATTACCAAAGATAATTTTATTACTCCAATATATTTTACAGATTCCTGTGTAAACACTCTTATTCTTTATCAACCTTTACTCGGAAGGAAAAAGAAATGAAGTTGAATCACATCGAACAATCATACAATCGGATAAAGAGACGATATCAGCCACATTTAATCTACTTCGTCCTTCTTTGGTTGATCTTTTGCTCATTACCCGTAATAGCACAACCCTCGTCCGGTCCTTACGGCCCGATATGGCAGAACTACGATTTGCCCAAAGCAGAGGGACGGATTTATTACGTAGCGCCCGATGGAGATGTTGAAGCAGCAGGAAAAACTCTTGAACAGCCGACGACCCTGGAGGCGGCCGTAGAGCGTGTTGAATCCGGCGATGCAATAGTATTACGCGGCGGTATTTATCGTACCGGTAACCTGACATTTAACCAGAAAATTATCATACAGCCCTATGCGGACGAACACCCTGTACTCAAGGGCACCAAGGTGGCAATCCAGTGGGAACATCCTAAAGACGGATTGTGGAAGACATCATGGTCCCATTTATTTGCATCAAAACCTGCGGATTGGTGGCGGCCTCGGGGCTCAACGCCATTGTGCCTTTTCAATAACGACATGGTTTTCATCGACGGCAAATTACTGAATACCGTCGGTAGTCAGGATGAAGTTGACGTGAATTCGTTCTATATCGACTATGACCAAGGACAGGTTTATATCGGTACAGACCCGAACGACCGAATGA
>CAZMZR010000017.1:0-4552 GCA_964570855.1 uncultured Pirellulales bacterium | reverse complement strand
ATCGACTATGACCAAGGACAGGTTTATATCGGTACAGACCCGAACGACCGAATGATAGAAATCACCGCTTTCGATAATGCTTTTATAAGAACAATCAAGGATTGTCACGGCAAAACTTCGGACGGAAAAGGGCCTGTGATTCGGGGAATCACGTTCACGCAGTATGCGTACCGAGCCATTGAAATCGAAGGAAAGGAACCGGAAGGTCTGTCCGATGAGTCGAATCACGGCAAGGATGTGGTGGATACGACCTTTGAGCATTGCACCATTTCTTTCTGTTCGCGTGTCGCCGGTTACTTAAGGGGAGATAATTTAATTTTTCGGCACTGCCTGGTGAGCGATACCAGTACGGAAGGTATTTACCTTATAGGCTCTGCCGACGCACTGTTGGAAAAAAACATCTTCAGACGTAATAATATTGAAAATATCAGAGGATATTATCCTGCGGCAGTGAAGATCTTTAATCAATGTTACCGTGCGATATGCAGGGATAACCTGGTAATCGACCATCCGAATTCTAACGGTATCTGGTATGATGTGGGTAATGTTGACGGACGAATTATCAACAATTGGTTCCAGGCGGTCGGCCATGTCGGCGGCCGGACCGGCAACGAACGGTCCCAGCCGAGACGAAATGCATTCTTCATCGAAATCTCAAAAGGAGCAATTTGCGCCAATAATGTATTTGTTAATTGTAACTACGGTATTTTTGTGCTCAACAGTTCTGACGTCCAAATGTACCAAAACACATTGGTAAACAGTCCGGCACACATCGGACGCACGCAGAGAAGCGCGGCAGGCGATCGCTTCGGTTGGCATCCCAGCACCGGTCCGGATGTCGATGAGCGGGACGGACACGTATTTGTTAATAACCTGCTAACCTCTGATGAACAGTATCGCGGTTCTCTTCTGCAGTTTAAGCAGTCGAGACAATTGAATGAACGACTTAAGCAACCACAAGTAAAACAGCTCGATTACAACGTGTATGTACGACGTGGAAACACAGCATCTCAACCATTGATTACGTGGAGTCCGGCGGCGGGTGAAAACTCCCAGGAGAATGTGAAATCGCCGGAAGATTTACATATGCAGCATCCGGAATTTTCGGCCCACAGTCGGAACTTTCCCAACTATAACGGCCCCTTATTCAGGTGTTCAGAACTGGGCAATTACGAATTATTAAAAGCGTTTCCGGGCTCTTTAACAGCAACTACGCTCCCAACTGAAATACGAGAGCTAATCAACCAGAAACAGGATTCTCTCTTTACCGGTGCTTATCCTCCACTTCCCTGAACCTGGGTATAAGTCGGGACATCTTTCAAAGGTAAGGAAAATATTAAACAGGAGCCTTATCGGGAAATTCTAACTTTGATATTAAAAAGTGCCGCACCGGACCAGGGACCTCGGTTCTCGACCCGGCTGTTCCCAAAATACGTACACATCGACGCTCAAAACCTATAGAGATATCACAAATATCAAAACCTATCGATACAGTGATAATCAGGCAAAATAACAAGTATCGCTTTCGGATAATAAAGACCAACAAACAATCTTTCAATTACCATAAGTTCTTATAACCCAAGAACTTAATCCTCTGGCAATCTTTACTAAAATTTACACATAAAAATCAATAAATTATGTATGAATCTGGCTTCCTGAGTATCTATATATTATAAAGATAGAATATGAAGGCAAAAAGGCAAAACGAATCGTCGTTAGTCTGCTCGGCGCAGCATGGTGATAAAGAGGCCATGCAGCTTTTATTGACACGCAACTGGGCATGGTTGAAAGGCCTGGTTTACAGCCTCATTAATAACGCAGACCAGGTTGATGATGTTTTGCAGGATATTTGTGTTAAGCTCATTAGAAAAATTAATACCTTGCGGGAGCCCGAACGTTTCCGGCCGTGGTTGGCGGTTTTGGCCCGCAGAGAGGCACTGAGATTCCGACAAAAAAGAGCACAAAGACCCAGACAGTTGGACGAAGAGTTTGCCGAGCTTAGAAGTGACGAAAAAGCACAGAAGACATTTGAAAATGTTGAACAGGAAGAACAATATAAAAAAATAACGAAGGCGATAATATCGCTGCCTGACAAATACCGTCAGGTATTCATGCTGGAACATTCCAGTGACCTAACTTATGGACAAATTGCAGAAATACTCGATGTTCCCATCACGACCGTGCAGATTCGACTCGTACGGGCAAGAAGAATGATCTATAACAAAGTTATGAATAAGGACAGCAAGAAAGTTTGGGGAAAATAAATATGAATCAGGAAATGCTTGAAATACTAATCGGAAAATACCTCGATGGTGAGATAAGCCCAAGCGAACAAAATATATTAGAAGACCAGTTAAACGCAGATCCGCAGGCGGAAGAGCTCCTTAAACAATTTCAGAACCTGCACGAGCGATGCGGCGAGGTCGTTACTTCCGAACTCCTCGGACAGGGGAAAACACCCGAGGAGATATTAACCAAAGCATATCAACAGCAGTCTAAATCCCCCCTGAGACATCTGACGTTAAATCCTTTACGAAGAATCGTAAAGATTGGCGGCTATATGCGTTTCGCCGCAGGAGTGGCAGCGGGACTTATCATAGGTCTTGCTCTGCATTTTGTTCTGCTCTCCAATCAAACACTCCAAATCGAACGGACTCCGTCAAGTATCGTAGCGCAGAACACCAACAATAATATTAATCCGGATATACAAAGAGCATCGTTGCTTCAAACAAGAAACGCCGGAGGTGTAAGTCGCAATGTTGACTGGTACAACTTCACCGACGAAAAGGGGAATCAATGGCTCGTCGAGGGGTACCGGGAAAACACTGTCAGACCTACTGTTTATGATGGACGAATATGATATAAAGAAAAAAGGATTTTTGAGAGGTCAAGAAACATGAAAACAGGAAATATGATACAAATAATTTTAGTGGCTTTGCTTTTATCGGGTACGGCATTAAGTACAGAAGCAAACTCATCTAATACCAGGCCCTGTCTCGGAGTACAGTTGGATATGTCCCCTCTGCCGGAACTACTGACCAAACATCTCAGGCTGTTACCGGGCCAGGGTGTCAGGATAAGAAATATACAAAAGAACAGCCCCGCCGAGGAAATCGGTCTCGAAAGAGACGACATTATTACACGCATCCAGGATAAAGACATTTATAAATATGAAAGCGTTGTTTTCGCAGTGCAGCAAGCACAGGTCGGAGAAGAAATCTCGCTGGAGATTATCCACCTGGGCGAACATAAACAATTGAAGATTAAGCTTGGGGCGACAGAAGGCGAACCGGAGTGGAAATATCCTCCGGAACCGGAAATTGAACAGGTATGGCGCCCGGGCAAATTATACCGAATGAGCCCGGATAACCAGAAATGGGTAGAGATTCTGACAGATGACCTGCCGCAGGGATTGGATATCACTCAACTATTCAATGAGTTCTATTCGACATACAATTTAGACGGCCAAAAAATTACAATCAATGGCAATCCGAACAACGAAGATTCGAAAATTATAATTCACGACGGCGATGCCAAATATGAAACTACCGTAAAAGAGATCGACAAGCTGCCTGAGAAATACCGTAAAGCCGCGGAAAAAGCACTTTCAACTGCTCGGGAAAGAAGGGAAAATATCTCTTTCCCGGATGTACCACCAATACCCAACAGAGACTTCGAGAATAACTTCTTCCCGCAGTTGCAACCGCATTTGGAATTTTCAGAACCGCCGTCCGGACAAAACGACCAGACGCTCGATAAAATACAGGATCAAATGAGTCAGCTAATGGATCGAATTAAAGAGCTGGAAAAAAGTCAAAACGAACTATTAAACCGTTTGTCAGAAAAACAGGGAAACCAAAAATCCTAAGCATAATAATAATTAATCCGATGGGTAACACAAAACATAAAAATCAGTTTCTTCCGCCCAACATCTTCTTGCCTCGCAGGATGTGGTGATAGTGCTGTGCGAAACGGTGAGCTTCATCACGAACGTACTGTAGTAACTTACGGGCAGGCAAATGGGCAGCCAACTTCAAGGGTTGGCTGCCTTTTTGTATATATATGTCCTCTTGTTTTTTTGCTATTGAGGCAATCCTGACCGCCGGGGCGGACATTTCTTCGAGCGCCTTCTCGGCGGCCCTCAAATGCCCTAATCCCCCATCGATTAAAATCAGATCGGGCCAGAGTTCCTCGCCTTTGATTGCGTATTTGTATCTGCGTCTGACCACCTCGGCAATCATGGCATAATCGTCGATACCCTTGACGGTTTTGATTTTGAATCTTCTATAGCCGTTCTTAAAAGGCTTGCCGTCTATGAACTTTACTAACGAGCCGACCGCCTCGGCGCCGGAAATATTGGCGATATCGATTCCTTCAATGATCCGGATCGGCTCGGGACTTTTTAAAATCTGACGCAATTGTGAAAGCGCCTCGGTCGGGTCGGCGGCGAAAACTTCCGGCTGGACATGTTCATCCGGCGTGCCCCGCTGGTCGAGCTTCTCTATCAGGCGAATACGGTCTCGAAACATAGCCGCTTTTTCATACTCGAACG
>CAZMZR010000016.1:0-50851 GCA_964570855.1 uncultured Pirellulales bacterium | reverse complement strand
TCGGTCTACGGAACCGAAGGTTAGAGGTTCGAATCCTCTCAGGCGTATTGTTTTTACGGAGTTATTCGATATTCCATAATTATCCTGTAATTCCGGTGAATTTTGCAGGTATTATGGAATTTCTGTGAAAGTCCCGGTATGGTCCAGTGTGATTTGTGAAGGACTGTTTATACCGGCAGGTGCAGTGGCTGTAATCAGGAACTTAACCGGATTATTACTATATATAATCCAGGAAAAGTCTCCCACTCCGGATTCGCCGCCGATGAAATAGGAGCCGTCCAAATTACCTGGTGTAAAACCAAGCTGCTTCAATGTAGGTACGGATGTAAAATTGCCGCTGGTTTCAGATATATGAACACGTATAGCCTGTGCTATTGTACCCATGTATGTCTTCCCCTCCGACCATTTGGCTGAACTAATTCGTCCTCTCATCATTGGACTCACCGCAGCGGCCAGAATAGCTATGATTAAAATCACGACCATTAACTCAACGAGTGTAAAACCTTGTGCTGTTTTCATCGTTTAGTCTTTAAAAAGCGTTTATACAACAGTTCCTTAATAAATAAATATCGACTAAACTCACCGGTGACTGAATCAGGGTACCTGATTTAAATGTCACCTCATCTTTTTTTTATGCGGGAGGTCAACAAAGGGACTTTTAGGAAAACGCCCGATAATATGGCATTGGTCTTATATTAGTGTTTACTTCGTTTTATTGTGGATGAATGTCACAACTATTCTATACGAGTGACAATTTGCCACAAAATCAAGAGCCATAAGTGTATTAAGGTCAATAACATGCATCATAAAACATGGAAACACGGATAAACAAAATCGATAAACTTCACTTGAAAAAGAAGATCTAATCCGTAAGAATATTAAATATGAATTGATATTCTTATCAGGAGAAGTTTCTGATGGCTAAAAAATGGACTTCGGAAGATATTTTACATATCGCAAGATCGTATCAATTGGCCTGCGTGCTGGCTGCTGCTGCGGATTTAGATATATTTAGTTTGTTGTATAAAAGGCCGATAACGGTACTGGCTTTGGCAAAAAAAGTTAATATTAATATGCGAGCAGCAACAATTCTGCTCGATGCTCTTGCTGCTATGGAACTTGTGATTAAGCAAGGGGATGTTTACAGTGTTTCCGATGAAGCTGCCGAGCTGTTAACCCGTCAATCATCTAATAGCATTCTGCCTATGATTCGGCATACAGGCAATTGCCTTCGTCGTTGGGCCGGGCTTTCTGTCGTATTAAAAACGGGAAAACCTGCAGACTGTGGTCCGAGCATCAGCGGACAAGAAGCTGATTTGGTCTCTTTCATCGGTGCTATGCATAATAGTTCCGGCCCCATTGCCGATAGGATTATCGATTATTTACAACCATTGAGATTCGACCGATTACTTGATATCGGATGTGCTTCAGGCACATGGACTATCGCATTTCTTAAAGCCGTCCCTGAGGCAAAAGCAATATTGTTTGATCTGCCGGCGGTAATACCTTTGGCCGAAAAGCGTATCAACGAAGCCGGATTATATGACAGGGTGACTTTTATAGGAGGAGATTTTTATATCGATGACTTTCCCACCGGTGTTGATATTGCCTGGCTCGGAGCGATTTGTCACCAGAACTCAAGAGAACGGAATCGCAAGCTTTTTACCAAGGTTTGCAACGCCCTAAGAGACAACGGAGCTTTAATCATACGGGATGTAGTCATGAATCCATCCCATACAAGCCCTGTTAGGGGAGCATTATTCGCTGTCAACATGCTGGTTTCAGTTGAATCAGGTGGAACATATTCGTTTGATGAATACCGGCAAGACCTTTGCAGTGCCGGTTTTAATGAGGTGGAATTGGTCAAACAGGACGAATTTATGAATTCCTTAATACGAGCAAAGAAAATCAGAAAGTGACTTTTTATGATACTTGAAATACATAATGAATCGTTGAACCAGACACACGCAATAAAAATCGCATCTGAATTGTCATTGAAATCCCATCAGGTCAAGGCGACGGCCGAACTGCTCGATGGTGGAGCCACAATACCGTTTATCGCTCGATATCGTAAAGAAATCACAGGCAGTCTCGACGAAATAGCTATCATAAGCATCCGTGACAGGTTAAATCAGTTAAGGGAGCTGTATTCCAGACGTGAATCCATAATCAAGTCCCTCGATGAACGCGGACTGCTTACCGATGAGCTAAAAGAAAGAATTTTGCAGGCCGAGACCATGGCCGTTTTGGAGGATATCTACCTGCCTTATCGGCCAAAACGACGGACCAGAGCGACAATAGCCCGGGAAAAAGGTCTGGAACCTTTAGCTGAAATTATTTATGCCCAGGATCCTGCCGTTGATCCGGTCACTGAGGCGATGGCTTTTATCGATGAAAGCAAAGGAGTTGAATCGGCCGATGATGCATTGTCAGGTGCCGGAGATATCATTGCCGAGTGGATTAATGAAGACCAGATCGCACGAGAGAAGATTCGTGAGTTGTTTTTTAATCAAGGCTGTTTTAGGTCTGTGGTCTTAAAAGGCCGGGAGGAAGATGGATGTAAGTTTGAAGATTACTTTGACTGGCAGGAGCCGGTCGTTAAAGCACCGTCTCACAGAATTCTCGCAACCAGAAGAGGTGACAGAGAAGGTTTTCTGAGGTTGCAAGTCACGGCGCCTGAAGAACAGGCCGTGCGGATACTCGAACGTTTGTTTGTTAAGGAGAAGTCAAAGTCTTCCCTGCAGGTTAAAGAAGCTGTTATGGACGGCTATAAAAGACTTCTGTCGCCGTCGATGGAAACGGAGGTTCTCGCTGCAACAAAAGAACGTGCCGATAAAGAAGCGATAAAAGTATTCTCTGAAAATCTGCGGCAATTGTTACTTGCTCCTGCCCTTGGCCAGAAAAATGTGCTTGCTATCGATCCCGGATTTCGCACAGGATGCAAGGTTGTTTGCCTCGACAGGCAGGGCCAGCTTAAACATTTCGATGTTATTTTTCCTCATCAGAGCGAGAGACAGGCGAAGTCAGATACGGCAAAAATAATATCACTATGCAATCGTTTTTGTATCGAGGCTATTGCCATAGGCAACGGCACGGCAGGTCGTGAAACGGAATCATTTATCAGGGAGATTAAGTTTCCGGGAGAAATTTCAGTTGTTATGGTCAACGAAAGCGGGGCCTCGGTTTATTCCGCGTCGAAGGTAGCCAGAGAGGAATTTCCTAATCAGGACGTCACTGTTCGGGGTGCAGTATCCATCGGGCGAAGGTTAATGGATCCACTTGCGGAATTGGTAAAAATCGATCCAAAATCGATAGGAGTCGGCCAGTATCAACATGATGTGGATCAGACAATGCTCAAGCAGAGTCTCGATGATGTTGTTACCAGTTGTGTGAACAGCGTCGGCGTAGAAGTAAACACGGCCAGCAAACAGTTGTTAACATACGTATCCGGGCTCGGAGAGCAACTGGCACAGAATATTGTCAGCTATAGGAATGAAAACGGACCGTTCATATCCCGGCGGGATATCAAGAAAGTGAAGCGTCTTGGGGCAAAAGCCTTTGAGCAGGCGGCGGGTTTTCTTAGAATACGAGATGCCGCCAATCCGCTTGATTCCAGTGCCGTACACCCTGAAAGCTATCATATTGTGGATGCGATGGCTGCCGATATTGGTTGCTCGGTTGTTGATATGATCAAGGATGAATCGTTTCGAAAGAAAGTTCACCTTCAGAATTATGTCAGCAATATTATTGGGCTGCCTACGTTAAATGATATTATGCAGGAACTGGCCAAGCCCGGCAGAGACCCACGTAAACAGTTTGAGATTTTCAGCTTCGCAAAAGATGTTAATAAAATCGAAGATCTCAAAGCGGGTATGAGATTACCGGGGATTGTTACAAACGTTACCGCATTCGGAGCTTTCGTGGATATCGGTGTGCATCAGGACGGTTTGGTTCATATCAGTCAACTGGCGGATTGTTTTGTAAAGGACCCTGCGGATATAGTAAAAGTCCACCAGAAGGTGATGGTTACAGTTCTTGATATAAACCTTGCCAAGGAACGGATAAGTCTTTCACTGAAAACCGGGCCGGAGACAAGCATTAAATAATATAATGTTAAGGAAATTTAATTATCAAATTGCTCTGTAGTATTCCTGAATTTGCTTCACAGTAATATTTACAGCATTAACTTATGGATTTGCAGTATCCCGTACTTCGGTATTTCGGTTGGGCGGTTCAATATTGAGAAGATGGCGTACGAAGAAATCCTCCATTCGTCGTTGCCCGTAAGAACCACCCATACCATGGCCGCTGCCGGGAACTACCAGCAGATCAAAATCCTTTCCCGCCTTTATTAGTGCATCCACAAAACGCATCGTAGATTCCGGCGGAACATTATCGTCCATTTCACCAACCATTAAAAACATCTTTCCCTGCAATCGATAAGCATTGTCGATGTTGGAACACTCGGAATATTGTGGCCCGACCGGATATCCCATCCATTGCTCATTCCAGGATGCCTTGTCCATCCGATTGTCGTGACAACCACACGATGCAACCGCGACCTTGTAGAACTCAGGGTAAAACAGCACGGCACCTACGGCGCTTTGGCCTCCGGCGGAAGTGCCGTATATGCCCACGCGGCTAATATCAAAATAGGGATACTTCCCGGCTGCGGCCTGGTGCCACAGGATTCGGTCTGGGAAGCCCGCGTCTTTTAGATTTTTCCAGCAGACATCGTGGAATGCCTTGGACCGATGGGCCGTTCCCATACCATCCATTTTAACGACGATAAAGCCGAGGTCATTGAGTGACTGATAGCGATTGTAGGCCCTGAACGACTTGGGTGTGAATGCACTCTGCGGTCCGGCATATACGTCTTCGATAATCGGGTACTTTTTGCCGGGGTCCAGGTTGTTGGGTCGGCTGATGATACCCCATATGTCGGTTTTGCCGTCACGTCCTTTGGCAACAAACACTTCAGGTGCCTCCCATCCTTTGGCGATTAACTCGCTGATGTCCGCTTTTTCAAATTCACAGACCAGTTTACCGTCTGAGGTTCGCCGCAACTCATGGACCGGTGCCATGTCCACGCGGGAGTAGGTGTCAATGATGTATTTCCTATCGGGTGAATATTGAATGCTATGGTTACCGTTGGCTTCGGTCAAAGAAACCAAATCGGTTTCGTCGAAGTTGACATGGAAATAATGAATGAAGTAAGGATCCTGCTCCGAATAAAAGTTTCCTGCTGAGAACCATACCTGTCGGTTTTCCGCGTCTATATTCTGCACGCCCCGGACGAGCCACCGGCCATTGGTAATTTTGTTTTTGATCTCCCCTGTCTTAGCGTCGATCAGATAAAGATGTCGCCAGCCGTCCATCTCAGAGACATAGATGATTTCATCGGTATCATCCAGGTAATTAACTCTCGACAGATCCAGGTTTTCTGTATGGGCGGTCCAAATGAACGTGTCGCTTTTTTCGTCGATGATGTTGCGCGAAGAACCGTCTTTTGTATTTATTTCGATTATACGGAATCTCTGGTGCCCGCGATCAATCTTTTCGTATGTAAAGTGATAACCATCTTTATTCCAGCGCGGTCGGGGCGAGTCTAAGTCAACCCGCTCTAATTCCGGCTTAATTTGCTTTCTATCCGCTATATTGAAAATATTGAGTTCAAAGGCATCGAATTTGTCGCCCGGAAGGGCATAAGGAGTTGAATGCAACACAGCGCGACCACCTTCCGGCGGTGAGGACTGGATTAAGTAAACCTCCTTGTGGTCACCCGGCTCACAGCGCCAGGCGATTATGGATTGGGAATTTGGCGCCCACTCTACTCTGGTATAGGAATTACCTTCTTCGCCGTCGCTACTGAGACGTATTTCCTCACCATCCTCACTCTCTCGTACATACACATCATTGTCCTTAACGTAGGCATTCCACCTGCCGTCAGGTGAAGCAATCGAACGGTCCTGGTTGTTAAAGAAAGGGCCGGGACGTGGACCTCGTTGACCACGCCGGCCAAATCGGGGCTCGTTGCTTTCCTCAGGCAGGATGAGTGTGTTCTGGCTGATGATAATTTCATAAGTACTTAGATTACATTTCTATGTTTTTTCAGCGACCTTGAAAAGAATCGCCTCGCCGTTATCAGCAAATTCAATGTAGTTAAACGGCAGTTGCTCGGCTGTGTATTTCTCATCGGTTGCTTTCGAGAGAGCTTCAGCCAGCTTCGCGTGATCGAAAGCTTTCCGGCGGAGGCCTTGCTTTGAAGATAAGACACGCTTCGGACAACAAGAGGCTCCCCCACGACTGATGAAACAAGAGTGATTTTTCGCAAACCTTTTACCTTAAGGTATTGGGCGGTACAGGACTTGAACCTGTGGCCTCCTGCGTGTAAAGCAGGCGCTCTAGCCAACTGAGCTAACCGCCCCGGATTCCAATTTTCGGTAAATTTACACAGATTGAGACGATATTGCAAGAAAATAGAATGTAAATCGGATTAATTTTGGTTTGTCGGACCACAAAGGTTTGAACGGGAATTTAGGCCTGATTATGTATCTGATTTTTAGAATCCAGACTTCAAATATGTATCGGCACAGTCCTTCGTCCGGTTATACTTATACAAACAATGTTGCATTTACAAATCAAAAGGCACGCATAAATTCTTATCACTTTTGGCTATCCGGTTGCAGTGATGGCATTGAAATCTCGGATTTTCAATCAAGGCCCTGAATTCGTGCTCATCGCTCAAATGAAATCCCTGTGAAATGAGGTAGCATATATGTTCGCTGTGTAGTTCGCTCCTGCATTCGAGGTTATGTTGTAATTCTTGTTTTAACATTTTGTTCTCCTTAACAAACGCCCTTATAAACAGGAGAAAATCAAACTTTTATGACGTAAAATATAAATTTTGCCTGTTCGACTCATTTTTGTGTACGGCTATGCAATCGTACTTGTTCTAAATAAAGTTTAAGGGATGTCTGCGATTATTATTTTATTATGGCCGCAGTTAAGCAATTAACAACAAACCTCCATTAAATATGCACAATTGCCTGTGTCGGATTTCTTAAGCTGGAAACAAAAATTTCCATTTTCGCAGCGGCAAGCCATCATCTCGAGCTCATCCGCCTCGAATACTTCGGAAAGATATGTGGCCTGAATAAAATGAATACTATCCTTACCTTGAATTTCTGTCTCAATCCGTTAATGCCCCAACGTATATATTCCGTATTATTTACATGGCCGTTCATATCGATTGAGCTGTGGGGCACGTGCATTTTTTCGATCAGGCGGTAATCGCTTTTGGGCATCAATCTTTTCAATTCTTCCTGTATAACTTTTTGGCCGGTTTGCGGCAGACCAAGGTCAAGACGTAATAAATCTTTCGGTCGAGTGCTGTTTTTATCTAATATCATCCACTGGCTGCCTGCTTTAAATAGCTCTTTATCTGTCCGATCCAGACCTACAAATTCTCTTGTAGCTATCAGACGGGAATACCCGCTCGGCCACGTTTTTATAGTAACCACTTCAGGCCATTTGGGGAATCTATCGAATTCTATTCTAATATTTGAGAGGACCCAATAGAGGCCAATTTCGTTTAATTCGCCGAATCCAAAACCGAGTTCCTCTGCGTGAATAGTTGCAATTTCCTGTAGATATTGCATTAATGAAAATACCCTTATATTGCCGTTAGTCCCGCAGTGATGGGGCTTGATTGCAAATTGTTTCTCCTTCATCTCCATTTCTATTTCCGTCAGTTCTTTATTCAAAGTAAAATATGAACGATTCTTTGTTCTATATTATTGAATTGCCCTGCTTTTGCAAGAATTTAGAATTTCTATCCTTAGACCATGCTTTTCAATTGGCGTTATCGTTGATATTCAGTTATACTGTCTATTATTTGTAGGAGATTCTATGGAACCCGAAGAAAAAAAATCTTCCGTACGGGAAACGGATGAGGCATCTATCGAGCTTCTGAAGCAGCTAACAAAGAAGTTATGCTCAAATGATATATCAATCGCCAGGCTGGCGGCTTTCAATTTGTCGTGGATGCAGGAAGATGGTCTGGCTATCCTCACGAAGATATTACTTGGTGATTTCCCAAGAACAACCAAGAAAGCGGCGGCATACGGACTAAGGAGCATGAAGGGCAGGATGAAAAAGATGGCGACTGAAGTTCTTGAGCAGGGGCTTAAAAATCGTGACCGTACAACCAAAGCAGCATGTATCAAAGCGCTGGCTTTGATGAAAGGGCAGGTACCCCAAAAGGGCGGTTCTGGAAAGGGTGGTAGTTCAAGCAAGCCTCGGATACAGGGGATCAAAAAAACAGATAAGAGTAATACCGAACGAAATAGTAAACCTGCAGGTAAGTAGATATCACCTTAATCATGTAAATCGTCTGTATCCTGATTCGGTTGAATCATTTCATGAACTAAATACCAGGACGAATTTTCACCGGAAGGCTTCAAACCTATTTGTCGGTGGAAAGAACCAGCGTTGTTATCGAGTTTGCAGGCAGTTTCAACGGACCTGGTTCGTTACAATTGCCGAAATAGACACAATTTTGCGTCCGGCTGGAGCGATAAATTTCACCCTTAGAAGAGGAAAAACCTTTAATAGAAAAGGCGAAGGTAATATCGGTGTCTTCGGTGGTATTTATTACAACCGCGGTTAGTTTTTCATTATCCGGACTGATATAAGCCGAGAACCTCAGCCCCGTATTTTCGGTCGAGGCTTCCACACGCTGCCAATCTGCATTGATGAATGCTGAATAGTGTTTGAAAGCATAGTAGGTGGGCGTGATTGTATAGGTGGACGAATCTTCTATGCTTACCAGGCCTGTTCCAGGGCCCCAGAACAATTCCCAGTACAAATACCCGGATACTTTCTCTATAGTTAGAGAATTATGTAACAAAATCGCTGTATTAATTGCATCGGCCCACGTGCCGGGCTCGTTCTCGAATTCTGTCTGGAAAATTGGTTTGTTGCCGTGCTGTGAAACAAAGTTTTGAAGGCTGACCATTCTGGGGATAAACCGATCGGGAGCTGAGCCACAGCCGCTGCAGTCGTAGAAATGATGTGAATAACCATAAACATGGGACAAATCGTCTAAATTCTCTATATAAGCCTGGCCATTGCCCAAACCGGACGATTCAGGGGCAAGCATCTTCGGCATGTCCGGTCCCATTTCAGTGTTCAATTTCTTCCAGACAGTCTCGAAGGCGATGTCATAGGCGGCCATGTTCGGATCAGTTGTCGCTGTAGGGGTGAATTGGCACGAATTCCATGGAGCTTCGTAGTCGAGCTCGTTCTGTATGTTTATATAGTCCACTTTAACGCCTGCTTTTGCATAAGCAGCCAGACTATCGTACCACCATTGTGCAAACTCATCATACATATATTTTCCATCTTTTTTCTTTAGTGTTCCACCTATTGTGTTTGCGTTGCTTTTCAGATAGACAGGCGGTGACCACGAAGATATCATAATCTTCAAATCCCGCCCGAGGGCCGCTTCGCCGGAGGTGGCTATTTCTGCTGTCTCGTGGAAGGAATTCGGGTCCATATCGTAATTGTTTCTTATCCGGAATATATCAAGCCCCAGCTCTTTAAAGAGCAAATTACATAGTTCGTCTTTTTTCTTGTGCTTAACAAAATCCATTGTGTAATAGGCGCCGGAAGCACCGAATCCTTCTATTTTTTGATGGCGTGTGTTAACATCAATCTGACCTGTCGCATCGGGCTCGGCGGGAATAGGCTCGGGAATAATAACTTCGGGACCATATACGTTCGCGTCATCGACAAAGAAATTAATACCCGGCGCAGGGCCTTCGAAATAAACATCCAGCACCGATAATGTGCCTCTTACATTTAGTGTGAATTCTCCTGAAAGCTCGACCCAGTCACTGTTCGTAGCAGTAGCGCTCGCTATGTTATGATAATTAGTACCGCTGTCATCCTGCTGTTCGACTGATAACGCAACAGTATCGCTTGAGGCGTTGTCGAGTCTTACCCAGCCTGATATCTTATACGTGCTGCCCCCCTCCATTCTTCCAAATACAGACTGTTTTATTCCCTGCCAGTTAGCACCTCTTGCGAATGCTTTTCCACTGCCGGAACCGTTATGAACCGGCGATGTGACGGCCTCGATTGAGCAGGTACGGTCGAACCAGCCTTCTCTTCCGTTTTCAAATCCGGGATTAACGAGGATGTTGGTGTCACCGTATGCGGTAGCTAATGAAAAAATAAAAAAGAAAATAAGAGATTTATTAAAGCTGTTAAAGGTCATAATAATGCTCCTTAATCCGGGATTAATTAAATATTAATGAGTCACGCTTTATTTTATAGGTAGAATATAATAACGTGTGCTCCGCTGATTTACAATATTGAGTTATGTTAAAGCTTTATTGCCGTTTATTCCTGATGAAATCAGCGGTTATATAAAACAGCTATATCCAGTCAATTTCTGTGTAGAATTGGTCAATTTGGGATAGTTATTCATCCGGCTTACTCTGTGTTTATCTACATTAGTTATAGGCACTTACAATTGACCAGTAAACTGGGATTGAATTTACTGTTGGATATGGCATTCAAATGCAGTTATTATTACCTGATATTGGAAATCTGACCGCTGCAAAGAATAAATATCGAATAAAGATTAAAATTAAATTGTAAAAGGGTTTAGCCATGGTTAAAAAAAAGCTGTTCGCCGGATTACCGGTATTATTTATGCTGTCGATAGCATCAGGTTCCACTATTCGATTAAATTCTCTCGGGTTTCTGCCCGGGATGCCGAAGAAAGCATCAATTACCGCCGAATGTTCGGAATTCACGGTCAGAAAAGCCTCAGATGAGTCCATTATATTTACCGGCAAAGCAACCGGGCCGGTGCATCAGGACGATGTCAATCAGGATATCTGGATAGCTGATTTTTCCAGGGTCAATGACAAGGGTAAATTCTATCTGGATGTGCCAAATGTCGGTAAATCTTATGAATTTGAGATTGGCGACAATGTTTATGATTTTGTTTATTACACGGCCATGCGGGGTTTTTATCTGTGGCGGTGCGGTTGTGCGGTCGAAGGTGAGCATAACGGTAATAAATATTCACAAAAAGCCTGTCATTTGAACGATGGCTATCAGGATTACATGGGCATTAACGACAGCTCTAAAAGAGACGGCACAAAAGGCTGGCATGATGCCGGTGACTACGGCAAATATACCGTCAATGCAGGTATAACTTTGGGGTGTCTGTTTATGGCATGGGATCACTTTCAGGAAAAACTCAAAGGCATTTCTCTTGATATCCCCGATACCGCACTGGGCTATCCGGATTTTCTTAAAGAGCTTAAGTGGGAGACCGACTGGCTTTTCTCCATGCAATATCCGGATGGAACGGGAAGAGTTTCACATAAACTAACTCGGCTAAACTTCTCGGGTTTTATAATGCCGGAAAATGATTCTGAAAAAAGGTATTTCACGGATTGGAGTTCCGCAGCCACAGCGGACTTCGTCGCCGTGATGGCTATGGCGACAAGATATTTCAAGCCATACGACGCCGAATATTCACAGAAATGTTTGGATGCCGCAAAGTTGAGTTATGACTTCTTAAAGAAAAATCCTGTAAATAAGAGGTTCCGACAGGGTGATTTCAAAACAGGCGGTTATCAAACCACTGATCCGGACGACCGGCTTTGGGCCGCCGCTGAAATGTGGGAAACGACCGGCGAAGAACAATATCTCAAGGATTTCGAAGCAAAGGCTTCGGCGCCTTTAGATACGAGTAAGGGGTTCAATGATGGTGTCGGAGCCGGCCCATCCAAGGGAAAGGTCGATATCGAATGGGACTGGGGCAATGTAAGAAACCTGGGAATGTTTACTTATATTATGTCGGAACGTCAGGGTAGGGACGCCGAACTTATGGAGACTATACGTAAGGATATAATTAAAGCCGCCGATCTTATTGTTGTCAATGCCGAAAAGGATGTTTACGACAGACCATTAGGCGGAACATATTACTGGGGCTGCAACGGCGGTGTTGCACGGCAGGCATTAAACCTGCAGGTTGCCAATATGATGGCACCAAAGAAGGAATATGTACAAGCTGTTTCGGATATAATAGGGCATTTGTTCGGCAGGAACTATTACGGGCGTTCTTATGTCACCGGGCTGGGACACAATCCGCCCATGAATCCACATGACAGACGTTCGGGAGCCGACGGTATTGAAGAGCCATGGCCCGGTTATATTGTCGGTGGAAGTAATCCCGGGGCGACAGCATGGCAGGATATTGAGAAAGACTACAGAACTAATGAAATCGCTATAAACTGGCAGGCGGGTCTTGTTTATGCCCTTGCAGGTTTTGTTAATTCTCAGCCCTGATTTGATTTGCATTTTATATTAACGAAAGATAAGGATGGTAAGAATAAATCAACTCGTTATCTATGGTATATTTGTCTTAATAATTCTTTCATCTCCAACACAGGCATTCGCTTCCGATCTGGCTTTGCAATACGATAAACCGGCGAAAGACTGGGAAACAGAGGCGCTGCCAATAGGTAACGGCCGAATGGGAGCTATGTTTTTTGGCGGCATTCCCCAGGATCGTATTCAATATAACGAAATAAGCCTCTGGACTGGCAATGAAGATGTAATGGGTGCTTATCAGGCATTCGGTAATTTTTATATCAACCTGCCGGGTCATGAGCCGAACCTGGTCACGGATTACGTCCGTGAACTTGATATGAGCGAAGGCCAGGGACGAGTAAGTTACAAAAAGGAAAATATAACCTATCAACGAATTTATTTCGCCAGCCATCCGGCCCAGGTCATTGTGATGCACCTCAGTGCAGACAAGCCGGGTAGCTACACCGGTGAAGTTGAGCTGGTTGATATGCACGAAGCTCCGGCAATAGCTGACGGAAACCGCATGAAATCTTCCGGAGCTTTAACTTTACAAATGGCTCAACGAAGACGCCGCGATAGTCGCAGGCAAAATGAACAACCTCAGCCGGAAGCAAGCGGCGAACCGGTTAATACAATGTTTTATGAAAGCCAGGTTATTGTGCTTAATGATGGTGGAACGCTTGATATCAACGATGACAAAATTGCATTTAAGGGATGTGATGCCCTGACAATCCTTCTGGGTGCCGGCACAAGTTATATAATGGACTATGAGAAGAAATTCCAGGGTGAGCATCCTCACGATAAGTTGACAGCAGAGATGGATGCTGCCGCAGGTAAGTCATTCAAGCAGTTGCAAGAGGAACATCTTGAAGATTACCTTTCACTTTTCGGCAGGGTGGATTTGAACGTCGGCGAAAGTTCCGATGAGCGCAGGAACCTGACCACAGATAAACGTATCGAAGTTTACACCACTGGGGGGGATGATCCCGGCCTGGAAGCGATGCTTTTTCAATTCGGCAGATATTTATTGATGTCCTGCTCGAGGGATTCCTTACCGGCCAACCTCCAGGGGCTTTGGAATCATACGAACAGCCCGCCCTGGAATGCCGATTATCATACTAATATTAATATCCAGATGAATTACTGGCTTGCCGAGCCGGCCAATCTTAGCGAGTGTCACCTACGTCTGTTCGACATGGTCCTGGCGTTGCGCGGCCCGTATCAGAAGGCCTCGGCTAAAGAATTCCCGCCGCCCGATGGTAAGCTCATGCGTGGCTGGACTGTGCGCACAGAATCCAATCCTTTCGGTAACATGAGCTATGTCTGGAATATGGGCGGCAGTGCCTGGTATGCCCAGCATTTTTGGGAGCATTATGCGTTTACACTGGATAAGGATTTTTTGAAGAATAAAGCCTATCCGATGATGAAAGAAGTCTGTGAATTTTGGGAGGACCACCTCAAGCTGATGCCTGACGGCAAACTTGTCGTTCCCAACGGCTGGTCGCCCGAGCACGGGCCTCGCGGTGCTGATGGAGTGACTTACGACCAGATGATAGTCTGGGACCTTTTCAATAACACAATCGAGGCCGCCGGTATTCTGGGAGTGGATAAGGAATACCGCAACTGGCTCGTGAAGACCAGAGATAATCTGGTCGGGCCAAAGATCGGTCGATGGGGCCAGCTCCAGGAATGGATGGAAGATATTGACGATCCTAACGATCAACATCGCCATACATCACATCTGTTCGGTGTTTATCCCGGCCGACAAATCAGCATGAAAAAAACGCCCGAGTTGGCGGATGCAGCATCCGTTTCTCTGGAGGCAAGAGGCGAAACCGGTGACAGTCGGCGGAGCTGGACATGGCCCTGGAGATGCACATTGTGGGCGCGCCTGGGAAATTCGGAGAGCGCATATCGAATGGTACGGGGTCTGTTGACCTATAACGTTCTTCCGAACCTGTTGGGCAGTCATCCACCCATGCAAATGGACGGCAATTTTGGTGCAACAGCAGCCATCTGTGAGATGCTGCTCCAGAGCCATACAGGCGAAATTGAATTATTGCCGGCGCTGCCATCAGCCTGGCCGAGCGGCTCGGTCAAGGGCTTGTGTGCCCGTGGCGCCTTTGAGCTTGATATCCGGTGGGAGGATGGAAAGTTGAAAAGTGCCACCGTGCGCAGTAAGGATGGTAGAAGCTGTAAAATCCGCTATGGTAAAAAGATTGTAGATATAGAACTTTCCCCTGATCAATCAATATCGTTAGATGGAGCTTTGAACAAGGCTGTGTAAACTTGATGTTAGTAGGATCGGGGCGTATCATAGGTATGGAATATGGAAATCTGGAATAACAATAATACTATATATTTAGGAGACAGTGTAATATGAAAAACATCAAAACGAAAGGATTAATATATATTATGGTGCTTAGCTCATTAAGTTTGCATGACTGTTCCGGACAACAGCAGGAATATCAAATAAACAGCCCGGATGGAAAGATTTCGGCGTTCTTCCAATTATCTGAGGATAATAATATTTTTTACCGAATTAAACATTCCGGCACGATTGTTCTTCAGCAATCGAAGTTAGGAATTATCCGGGAAGATGAAAAATTTTCGCAGAATATGTCTCTTGATTCCGTCTCGGACGTAGAGAAGGTCGAAACTAATTATGATATGCTTCATGGGAAAAAGCGTCACTGTTCTTACGAAGGCAATAAGCAGATATTTCATTTAGCAAATGCTTCAGGCAAAAAGATTGACATTATTTTCCAGGTCTCGAATGATGGTGTGGCGTTTCGGTATTATTTCCCGGAAAAATCGGAAGAAATTAAAAAGATAAAAGAAGAAGTCACCTCGTTTAATTTCAAACCGACTACAAAAGCCTGGATTCAGATCGTAACCGAGGCAAAAACCGGGTGGAACCATGACCAGCCATCGTATGAGCAGTATTACCAGCAGGATATCGAATTAGATAAGATTCCGGACAACGAACCGGGATGGGTATTCCCGGCGTTGTTTAATTATGGCAAGTACTGGATTCTTGTAACAGAGACGGCCGTTGATAGAAATTACTGCGGGTGCAGGTTGAAACGGGATTCGGCCGGTTTTGAGTTTTCAATCGGTTTCCCGCAGAAAGAGGAAATATTTCCGGGCGGGCCATTGAATCCGCAATCGACTCTGCCCTGGTACAGCCCCTGGAGAATCATTACGGTCGGAGAGGGCTTAAAAACTATCGTGGAATCAACACTTGGAACAAATCTGGCAAATCCACCAAAACTACAGGATACATCATTTGTAAAACCGGGCAGGTCTTCATGGAGCTGGATTATATTAAAGGATAATTCCGTAGTTTACGATGTCCAGAAGCATTTTATTGACTTAGCTGCGGATATGTCGTGGGAGTATTGCCTGGTTGATGCCGACTGGGATACAAAAATCGGTTATGATAGAATCAAAGAGCTTGCCGAATATGCCAAAACAAAAAATGTCGGGCTTCTTTTATGGTATAATTCCGCCGGTGACTGGAACACGGTTCCCTACCATCCGAAAAGTAAGCTGCTTACACACGAAGACCGTGTTAAAGAATTCACATTGCTTAAAGAAATGGGCATAAAAGGCGTAAAGGTGGATTTCTTCGGCGGGGACGGCCAATCCATGATGGCTTATTATCAGGATATTTTTGAGGATGCCGCTCAACTTGGTCTGATGGTGAATTGTCACGGTTGTACTATGCCGAGATGCTGGCATCGAACTTATCCGAACCTGGTGACTATGGAAGCGGTAAAAGGATTTGAGTTCGTGACGTTCGAGCAGGCTAATGCAGACCTTGAAGCGAACCACTCGTGTGTTCTGCCGTTTACACGAAATGTTTTCGATCCGATGGATTTTACACCTGTTTGTTTTGGTGAAGTGCCTAATATAAGAAGGATTACAACTAACGGTTTCCAGTTGGGGGTATCGGTTATTTTCCTGTCGGGTGTACAGCATTTTGCGCAAACACCTGAAAGTATGGCACAAGTACCTGATTATATAAAAGATTTTATGAAAGAGATTCCAGTTCTTTGGGATGATACTTGTTTTATAGAGGGTTTTCCCGGAAAGCTTGTTGTCCTCGCGCGGAAGTCCGGTGACAGATGGTATGTCGCCGGAATCAACGGCGAAAATAAAGAAAAAAGCATAAGTCTCGAACTTCCTTTTCTTGAGAAAACAACAACCGGTATGCTCATTACCGACGGCGCAGATAAGCGTTCCTTCGATATGCAGGAGGTCACCATATCTCCAAAAGAAAAACGACAGATAAAACTAAAGGAGTATGGAGGTTTTGTAATCAAGCTTGAAAACCCGATGTAAGGGCAAATTTTGATTTATGCACCTGATTGTGTAAAAAGATAAGATGCGGAAAGCCGAAGCATGAAACGGGCAGTATGTGTGATTCTCCTTTTGACAAGTTTACCATCGTATGCTCGAAATTATGTGGATTTTGATTTTGATTGGCGTTTTAGTAAGTCTGACTTTGCCACGGCAATGATGCCGGCCTTTGATGACTCGGCATGGAAAGTTGTGAATTTGCCTCATGACTGGAGTATTGAAGGACCATTCAGTGACCAATACAGCAGCGGCAATGGATATGTACCCGGCGGTATTGGCTGGTATCGAAAGCATTTCAAACTGGATAAGATTCATCAGAGCAAGCTCATTGCAATTGAGTTTGATGGAGTATATAACAACTCTGAAGTCTGGATTAACGGGCATTTTATAGGCAGAAGACCTTACGGATATTCCAGCTTCCAGTATGATTTAACAGCTCATCTAAAGTTTGACTCCGAAGAAAATATCATCGCTGTTCGTGTGGATCATTCCAAATTCGCCGACTCACGATGGTACACCGGTTCGGGTATTTATCGCCACGTACGTCTGCGAATTACAAACAAGCTAAGAATTAACCATTGGGGCACTTACGTCACAACACCGGAGATTAATGAGGACTCGGCGGTTATCCGTATCGAAACTACGATAAAAAACGATTGTGATCAAACCGAGACATTCTCGTTATCCTCAGATATTGTTGCAGCAGATGGTAATGTTCCGGCAAGTATGACCACAAAAATAACATTGGGTGAAAAATCAGAACAGACTCTTGTACATCAAATTAAAATAGAAAAGCCACAACTTTGGTCGATTGAGAATCCGACTTTATACATACTACAAAACCATTTAAAGCAGGATAATGAGAACATTGATGAAGTCTCCATACCATTTGGGATTCGCACGATAGAATTCGATCCCAATAAAGGTTTTTCTCTAAACGGTCGTCAGATAAAAATCAAAGGTGTTTGCCTGCACCATGATGCGGGATGTGTTGGCGCCGCAGTGCCGGATAAAATGCTGGAACGACGATTGCTGTCGATGAAAGGGCTTGGAGCAAATGCCGTTCGGACCAGTCACAATCCACCTGCACCGGAATTACTGTATATTTGCGACCGGCTTGGTTTGCTGGTTAAAGAGGAGGCTTTTGATGAATTTACACCACCAAAGAACAAATGGATTAGCGGCTGGAACACCGGCATGCCCAGCCGATTTGGGTATGGTGAAGTTTTTACCCAATGGTCGGTTATCGATATCGAGGATATGGTTCGCAGGGATCGTAATCATCCATGTATAATTATGTGGAGTATCGGTAACGAGATAGATTATCCCAACGACCCTTTTTCCCATCCCGTGCTGGGTGATGATTACCGACCTGAGCATCCTTCTGCGGAGAATTTGATTAAATATGCTAAACCGCTGATTTCGGCTGTGAAAAAATGGGACAGGACTCGTCCGGTTACGGCGGGGCTTGCAAATATTGAAATATCGAATTCCGTTGGTCTGGCGCAAATGCTGGATGTGGTCGGATATAACTATCAGGAAAAGTTCTATGAAACCGACCATAAGAAATATCCCGAGCGTTTCGTATTTGGCAGTGAAAATAATGACCAATATAGTGCATGGTCTGTAGTTCGTGACAATGATTATGTCGGAGGACAATTTCTCTGGACAGGGATTGATTATCTCGGTGAATCAAGACGATGGCCAAATAAAGCAAACGGCTCCGGATTGCTCGATATGTGCGGATTTAAAAAGCCTATCGGATGGTTTCGACAGAGTTTGTGGAGCGATGAGCCGATGGTATATATATGTGTCACCGGTAATACCGGCAGGAGAAGATGGGGCATAGGAGCAGTGGAGCATTGGAACTGGTCTCTCGATGCTGTAGTTAATATCTTGTGCTTTACGAATTGTTCCGAAGTGTCACTGACTTTGAACGATAAAACGATCGGAACAAAGAAACTTTCCGATGCCAGGCAGGGATTGTTAACATGGCAAGTTCCCTATGAACCGGGAGTATTAAAAGCAACAGGATTAAAAAATGGAAGGTCTGTTTGTGAATTTACCCTGAAGACAGCAGGTCCCGCCGCCCGGATTGAATTGCTGCCCGATGTGAATCAAATCCGTGCAGACGGTAAAGACATCTGCCATATCGAGTTTCGAATCGTTGATGATAAAGGTGTTCGTGTTCCGGATGCTGAACATGAGTTGGTTTTTAAAGTGGACGGCCCCGGTAATATAATTGGGATAGAAAATGGAAACCTAAACAGTATTGAAAACTATAAAGATCTGATACATAAAGCCTATAACGGCCGGGGATTGGCTATCCTGCAATCGACGCACAAGCCGGGCACAATTCGGTTAACAGTTAGTGCAGAAGGGCTTGATAAAGCTTCTGTTCAAATAGATGCATTGGCAGAGAATGTAAAGTAATCCCTCCTTAAATTCGGTTTTCACTTTGATTTAACGCATGTCTTATCAACTCAAGCTTTTTTACTTGTTATTTTAAGCTATTATAATAGAATCATAATTTGATAATTTAGATCATAAGTTGGATCAATAACTTCGTTAGAAGCTGTTAATATTGTTCATATACAATGCAATTGTTGTTTTACATCATCATGTTATTCAGTCGTGTTCAACTATTTATTCATGGGAGTACGAAAAATGAAAATTTTTATTAATGTCATGGTTGCCGTTTCTCTGGTGAACATGGTTTTGGCTTCGCAAAGACCCTGGCAGGAACTTTCTAATCCTGATGTGGCTGAGGTGGCTTCGAATTTCAAATCACCACCGACCAAATACAGTATGACGTTCTATTGGGGCTGGGACGGCCCGGTGACCGAAGAGGTAATTGCCCGCGACCTGGAGGAATATTGCTCGAAAAACGTAAAGGCGATTACCCTGGAGGCGGGTTATCGAATGACCGCAAAGTATCTGTCACCCGAATGGTTTGATTTGGTCAAATATACTGTGGAAAAGGCCCGCGAGCTTGATATGCGTGTATGGCTGGTCGATGAAGGCAAGTATCCGAGTGGTTTTGCAGGTGGAAAATTTTCGCAGGAGCGCCCCGATCTGCGAATGCAGACTTATACTGCGAATGAGCCTTTCTCGGTCGAAGCCGGGCAGGAAATATCACAGGAAGTAAAACCTAATACAATCTGTGCCATAGCTGTTAATAAGGAGGACGATTCTACTCTAATTCTTGAAATAGATTCCGGTAAATTAAACTGGACGGCGCCTCAGGGGCAGTGGCAGGTTCAGTTAATTGAACAACGGTTTCGCACTTCGGCCACCCGGTCGGTTAATAATCCGAAAGTCGGCGCTAAAGACGCTACCCATTCTCTTTGTGACTACCTCAAACCGGAAGCGGTTGAGAAATTTATCGAGTGGACACACGAGCATTATAAAAAAGTTGTAGGCGATGAATTTGGCAAGACTGTTTTGGGTTTTAGAGGCGATGAGCCGGATTACGGATTTGTTCCATGGACGGATAAATTATTTGATGAGTTTCAAAAGAGAAAAGGTTACGACATACGCCCGTACCTTGCTTCTATATCTGCAAAAGGGGATTTGACAAAGCAACAAAAAAGGGCGAAGGCTGATTACTGGGACGTATGGTCGGCCGTTTTCAGTGAAAATTTCTTCGGTATTCAGGCTAAATGGTGTGCGGAAAATAAAGTCGAATACCTGGTACATCTCAATCACGAAGACCAGATGACGGGTCTGGTTCGCTCAGAAGGTGACTTTTTCAGGTGTATGAGAGACGTGCAAATGCCCGGTATCGATGCCATCTGGAGCCAGATTTGGCTTGATAAGGTCTCTGATTACCCGAAATATGCTTCTTCGGCGGCACATCTTTTTGGTCGGCCTCGTGCCTTTACCGAAAGTTTTGCAGCTTACAAACCCAGCCCGAATCTCGACCAGGCCATGTGGGTTCTGAACCATCAGATTGTTCGCGGTATAAATATGGTTGAGGTGATGTGGATTCCCGCATCGAGCGAAGGTGTCAGTGGGATGAGGGGCTGGCTTGCCGATGAGCGGTTTCCGGCTGCGGCTGCGTATCTTAATCGGGTTTGTTATGTTCTTTCACAGGGGCGTCCCGCAGCTAAGATAGGTCTGTATTATCCAACAATGAGTTTATGGCTTGGTGATAACGAAGCCGATAAAAATGTATTGACTGTCACTCAAGGACTTCTGGAAAATCAGAGAGACTTCGATTTTGTCGATGAGCAGGCGTTATCGTCTGTGATGAAACTTGAGGGGGACCGTTTTGTGAATCTCAGCGGTCAGAGCTATCAAATTATAATCATCCCCCCAATAAGCGCAATATCTAAAACGGCATTAGAGCGATTAAAAGGTTTTTCCCAAAACGGCGGCAGGGTGATATTCCTCGGAGATGCACCTTCTCTGGTTGTTGAAAGGACTTTCATGGATGCCGATGGACCGGCGGATATAAGCTGGGCTACGCAGGAAGTTTCCGGCCAAGTCACCGAAAGTGTTCTGAAAGCTTTACCGGAACCTGATGTCCGTCTTGAACAGGCCTGTACGGCAATTAAATATCTTCATCGTCGCTTGAGTAATGCAGATGTTTACTTCTTCTTTAATGAAAGCGACCGGAAACAGTCGTGTACGGCGACGCTGCGGGCCGCAAAGGGACAGGTACAAATATGGAATCCAACCTCCGGAAGCATCGAAGTTATGAGGGATGTTTCCACGGAAAATGGTGTTGTCCAGTTTCCTTTGGATCTCGATGCCTACCAAACAAAACTCGTTGTAATAGGTGCCGCGCCGTCGGCTTCATTAGCGGCAATGGCTGCTAATTAAAATAATTGATTATTATGACGTAATCTCCCTGGAGGTCACAATGTTCAGATATCGAATAACAATGATACTGACTCTTGCAATATTAGTTTGCCTGCCTGTCTCGGCTCTTGACCGGAAAGATGTCACTTTCAAAGTGTTCCAATTCCCTGCCAATATGATACCGAGAATTGACGGGAACATCGATGACTGGTCAATGGTGCCGGAGGAATATGTTATCGGCACGGACCAGCTTTGGGAGGATTCCGGCAAGCATCCAAAGCCCGATCCCAACAACCTTGATGTGCGTGTGCGAGTTGGATGGATTAAGGGACTGAATCGTTTGTACTTTTTATATGAATCTTATGATAATTATTGGGACTTTTCCCAGACCGGATTACATAACGACACTTTTGAGATTGTCGTCGATGCCGATGCTTCCGGGGGGCCGTTAATTGACAAGGGCCACCGTGAAATGTGGGTTCCCGAACAGGTCGGTCCTGCCGGGGCCGCTGAGGACGAAAGAATCAGTGACGAGGAGGCGAACTGGGCGATTCACGGTGTTCACGCACAAAATTATCATATTTTTACGCCGGCCGAAAGCAAGGACTGGGCCCTTGCATGGGGCGTACAGCCCTGGATTAAGGAACTACCCTATGCCAATGCAGTATGCAGCTATGATTTCAAGCCGGGCGAGTCGGGAAAACTTGTCCTTGAGTTCTGGATTACACCTTTCGACTATGCAGGTCCCGAAGGCCCCCAACGGGCCGTGGAATCGGTGCTATGGGATAATAAAATCATCGGTCTGTGCTGGGCGATTATCGATTACGATGACGTCAAAAGTAATAGCAACAACGGCTTCTGGAACCTTTCGAGACAACATCGAATGTACGGCAATGCCTGGCATCTGTGTGCGTTTCGATTAATGCCGCTTGATGAAAAATTCCGTAAACCTATCGAGGCGCAGTGGTCTTTTAAGGTGATAGATATGGAACGCAGACTGGTGGCGTTCAAGGACCTTTCCTACGGCAAAATAACGTCTTGGAAATGGGATTTTGGTGACGGCACAACCTCCCAGGAGCAGAATCCGATACACCGGTTTGAAAAGGGCGGTGATTATGTTGTCACGCTCTATATCGAAGGGCCGCAGGGTAAATCACGCCGTTCGAAAGTATGGGATGTCGAGGTAAAATGACCTTTTGAAACTGCTTGTTACAATGATTTGTGAATTACATAGAAAGGAGCATCATTTATGCTTAAACGTATTCTAACGCTGTCTCTTGCCTTAATTGTTACCGAATGCTTCGCTGTAACTCCGGTTAATTCCCCGATTTTCAATATAAAAGATTACGGAGCAACAGGTGACGGCACAACTATTGATACGCCGGCTGTCAACGCAGCGATAGAAGCGGCGACAGCGGCGGGGGGAGGAACGGTTTATTTTCCGGCCGGTATTTATGCCTGTTATTCGATCCGTCTCAAAAGCAATATTGCGCTGTACCTCGATCATGGTTCTACGATATTAGCGGCGGAAAATACTAAAGAAGCCGGGTACGACCCAGCCGAGCCGAATCCGTGGGGAGATGAGCACAAGTATCAGGATTTCGGGCACAGCCATTGGCATGACAGTCTTATTTGGGGTGAGAATCTTGAAAATATCTCCATCCTTGGACCGGGCCGAATATATGGTAAAGGTTTGGGAAAGTGGGACAAACCCGACGAGAAGGGAGCGGGAAATAAGGCTATTGCGTTGAAGCTATGCCGAAATGTTCTGATTCGTGACGTGACCTTTCAGATGGGCGGACATTTTTGTATCCTGCCGACTGCCGTGGACAATTTTACAATTGACAACGTTAAAATCGATACCAACCGCGACGGTATAAATGTCGATTGCTGCCGGAATGTTCGCATCTCCAATTGTACGATAAATTCACCGAATGACGATGCTATCGTACTTAAAAGTTCCTACGCTCTGGGCTATGCACGAACAACGGAGAATGTGACGATAACAAACTGCCAGGTTACCGGCTACGATGAGGGTACACTTCTGGATGGCACCTTCAAACGCACACAGGAGCAGGCTCCCGACCGTGGCGGTGTCACCGGGCGGATTAAATTCGGGACCGAATCCAACGGAGGTTTTAAGAATATCACCATCTCCAATTGTGTTTTCGAGCGATGTCGCGGATTCGCTTTGGAAACTGTAGATGGCGGTCTGCTTGAAGACGTAACCATTTCCAATATCGCAATGCGAGATATTACAAATGCACCGTTTTTCCTGCGTCTTGGCAGGCGCATGCGCGGCCCGGAAGGTGTTCCGGTAGGAAAGCTTCGTCGTGTCAATATCAATAATGTGGTTGTGTATAACGCGAATCCCCAATATGGCTCGCTTATTATGGGCATTCCGGGACATGAGATAGAAGATATTAAACTCAGTAATATCAGGATTTTGGTTAAAGGCGGAGCTGCAAAAGAACAGGCCGAAGTTGAGGTTCCGGAACTCGAGGATGGATATCCCGATCCGAGGAATTTTGCCCCGATTCCCGCCTATGGCTTTTTCATCCGTCACGTCAGGGGCATCGAATTGAATAATGTTGATATAAGTTATGAAAATGAAGATTTCCGACCGCCATTTATTCTTGACGATGTCAAAGATGTGGAGTTTCGCAACGTCGAAGCGAAAACCGCCGAGGGAGTATCGGCATTCGTGTTAAAAAATGTTGAAGATTTCAGCACGTTTCAATGCAAACCGGTACCCGATGTTCAGCTTGATAACGCGGACAAGAAGAATCTTTAAATCGCACTTATTTTGGACATTTTACAAATATAGTTTGTTGAATTTATGGCTACTATGATGAATCTATCATGGGGGTGACAGTTATGACACGAAAAGTTATTCTAAATATTTTGTTAATTGGTATTCTTTCCTGCAGTGTAATTGCTCAGCCTCCTTCAGGAGAATTTGGCCGGCGGCCGAGGCGGACAAGTACACAACCGCCGTTGGATAACGAACGTGGATTAAGAGAGCTTTCGCCGGAGGAGATACCGCCGAATCTGAATTTTTATGCGATGGACCCGCTGTATGACCCGAATGCGGTTTTAGGCTGGGCCGGGGAAAGAATTGAAGAGAAACTCAATCGCGGCATGCTGGCGATACCGATAGAAGATGGGAAAGTATATTTATGCTGGCGATTGTTGAAAACCGATCCCGAAAGCATCGCCTTCAATATTTATCGTTCTACCGCCGGTGCAGCATCAGTAAAATTAAATGACCAACCTCTAACGAAAACCACCGACTTTTTAGATGATAAAGCATCCTTCGAACAATCCAACGCATGGTTTGTTAAACCTGTCATTAATGGCCGGGAACGGGCAGCTTCCGAGTTAGCAGAACTGCCGGCAAATCCACCCATACAGCAGTATAAATCAATCACGCTAAAAGATGATGTTCGAGTAAGTATGGTTGGAATCGCAGATCTCAACGGCGACGGCGTATATGATTTTGTAGTCAAACACTCCACAGGTCGGAGCAAGGACCCGGGCAGAACCGGACCAAATACCGGGGCTGTCCAATACGACGGTTATAACGGCAAAACCGGTGAGTTTATGTGGCGCATCGATTTGGGCTGGAATGTCGATAATGGCATCTGGTGGACGCCTATGGTTATCCGTGACCTGGATGGTGATAATAAAGCCGAAGTATGCCTACGAACATCGGTTTATGCCGCAACCAGAGAAGATATGCTACCCAGTGGGGAAGAAGGATTTCTTTTGGATGCCCCGGAATTCATGGCTGTATATAACGGCGAGACCGGCGAGCTAATCGATAAGGTCGATTGGATAGAGCTCGGCAAGGTTCAGGATTGGGGTGACAATACCGGCAACCGTGCGAGCCGCCACATGTTGGGTATCGCATATCTCGACGGTAAAACGCCGGCGGTTCTGGCTGTTCGCGGAACATACGGCATGATGAAAATAGATGCTTATATGTTAAAAAATAAAAAACTCGAAAAGATATGGCGCTGGACCAACGAACGGGCGCCTTTCATGTACCAGGGGCAGGGCCAGCACAGTATCAAGACCGCCGATATTGACAACGACGGCTGCGATGAGATTTTAAATGGTTCGATTGCAATTAATAATGACGGCCGGACCATGTGGGGAACAGGCTACGGACACGGTGACAGGTTTTACCTCGGTGATATAGATCCCGACCGTCCCGGCATGGAAGTATTATATATTTTCGAGGAGCCGCATCCGCATAACGGTTTTAGCCTGTGGGACGCCGGAACAGGTAATTTGATATGGGGTATCCCGGCTCCAAATCGTGATAACGAGCTAAGTCTGGCCATAGCCGGCGACATCGATCCTGCTTATCCGGGCATGGAATGCGCCGGCGGCAGGCATTACTACACCGCCGTGGGGCAACAAATCGATGGGCGGGTGCCGCCATTAAGTTTCCTTGTTTGGTGGGATTCCGACCTTTTGCGCGAAATTTACAGTCGTAGAGGCGTAATAAAATGGAAAGGTGACACATTAACCGATATATCAGGAAGTGTGCAACAGATAGCGGATATTTACGGCGACTGGCGGGAAGAGATTATTACCGCCTCAAGGGGCGAGTTGCGTATTTATAGCACGGTCATACCCGCTGCTGATCGCCGTATCTGCCTGATGCAGGATCCACTTTATCGGAATGATGTCACTCATCGAACGATGGGCTATGCTCATTATCCCATGACAAGCTACTACCTCGGTACTAAATAAGGAGACGGCATGACAAATTCAATAGCTAAATACAAAGCAACCTTCGTAATCTGGACGATTCTTTTTATAACCGGTTGTTCGCTACATACACAAGATCAAATAAGTCAGCAGGGCCGTTTTTACAGGCAAATGGAAAAACTCGATCGAGGAATAGTAGCAATAGATCAGGGTGACGGTAAGGTGTACATAGGATGGCGTATGTTCGGGACGGATCCCGACCGGATAGCATTTAATATTTACAGAAACAGAACGAGAATTAATGCACGGCCCGTAACCGAATCCACTAATTTTATAGATAATAACGGAAATGCCGATGCTCTCTATACGGTTCGCGCCGTTATCAAGGGCCGTGAGGACAAACCCTCTGCTCCGGTAAAAGTCTGGAGCAGCAATTATATCTCAATCCCTCTTCAGACACCCGAAGGCTATAGACCCAATGATGCGTCCGTCGGGGATTTGGATGGTGACGGACAATACGAGATAGTACTCAAACAGGAAAACAGGCCTCGTGACAATTCTCGAAGAGGGGCGACCGGTCAAACAAAACTCGAAGCCTATCAAATGGATGGTACTTTCATGTGGTGGATTGACCTGGGCGGGAATATCCGCGAAGGTGCACATTATACTCAATTTATGGTCTATGACCTGGATGGTGACGGCAAAGCTGAAGTTGCCTGTAAGACAGCGGATGGAACCGTCGATGGAAAAGGAAAAACAATCGGAGATCCCAACGCAAATTACGTCGATGACAGAGGCCTGATTCTGGATGGTCCGGAATTTTTGACCATCTTCGATGGACAAACCGGTGCGGAACTTGCCACTACCGATTACATTCCACCCCGGGGAGGTGACGGCTCCACTTGGGGAGACAGCAATGGAAATAGAGTTGACAGATTTCTGGCGTGTATCGCGTATCTCGACGGTGAAAGACCGAGCCTGGTTATGTGCCGCGGATATTATACACGGGCGGTACTTGCCGCCTGGAACTGGAGGGACGGAAAATTAACCAATATATGGACTTTTGACAGCGACGACGGAACCGCCGGTAACGAAGCTTACAGAAGCCAGGGAAATCACAATCTCAGTGTCGGTGACGTGGACGGCGACGGTAAGGACGAGATTATTTATGGAGCTTGTGCCATCGATCACGACGGCAAAGGACTCTATTCGACCGGCATGGGACACGGCGACGCTATGCATCTATCCGATATCGACCCGGACAGGCCGGGCCTCGAAGTCTGGGCGATCCACGAAAATCCCCAACATCCGAACGGAGCAAACCTCCGGGATGCGCGAACCGGGGAAGTTATTTTCGGTCTCGACTTGAAGGATCCGGGCAGGGGACTGGCGATCGATATCGATCCACGCTATAAAGGTTATGAATGCTGGTCGAATGTATCCGATGGTTTGTATAACTGTAAGGGACATAAGATATCCGACGTAAAACCTACATCGTGTAATATGGGTATCTGGTGGGATGGCGACCTGTTGCGTGAAATACTGGATGGTCGTGGAGGCGGCAGAAGGTCAGGGCGGGGCAGTGCCTATATAGACAAATGGGATTATGAAAATAACACAGTGATACGATTATTGAACGGCGGAGATTACAATTGTGTAACAAACAACGGCTCGAAGGCAACTGCCTGTCTATGTGCCGATATTTTGGGCGACTGGAGAGAAGAGGTCATCTGGAGGACGGCAGACGGGAAAGAATTGCTTATCTTCACAACGACAATACCCACCGAACACCGTCTGTACACACTGATGCATGATCCGATTTACAGGCTGAGCGTAGCCTGGCAGAATGTCGCTTATAATCAACCTGCGCACACGGGTTTCTATCTGGGTAAAGATATGAAAACTCCGCCTCGCCCGAGAATCATATTAGTAAATAAAAAAGATTGATAATTGCATAGAATGATAAAAAAATCGCACGATTAATAACATAGACTTAATGAAAGGGAGTTTTATGAAAATCGTACGGCGGGAAAAAAAGAAAGTTATATCGTCGGAATCGAATTGTCACTCTATGTTCCTTCTGCTTTTATCGATATTATTTTTATCGGCTGGTTGTTCAAAAATGTCCCATGTAATTAGTACGAAATCCAAGTCTCCTGATGCAGGAAATGTAGTTAATTTCAATCGCGATTGGAAATTTGCCAAGGGTGATCATGAAGGTGCTGAAATGCCGGACTTTAACGACTCGGCGTGGGAAAAGGTACGTTTGCCGCATGACTGGGCGATTTCAGGACCGTTTAATCCGAAGGAAGATGGCTATGCCGGTAAATTACCCTGGAGGGGCACAGGCTGGTATAGAAAAAAATTCATGCTCGAAAAGTCGGATAGCGGCCGTCGAATTTATTTCGATTTTGATGGTGTGATGGCATTTCCAAAAGTCTATGTAAACGGTAAGTCGGCCGGACAATGGGATTATGGTTACACGTCATTTCGTGTAGATGCCACTCCTTACGTTAAATATGGCGAGAATAATGTCATTTCAGTCTCGGTTGATACTCGCCGGCAAGGTACCCGCTGGTATCCTGGCGCCGGGATATATCGCAAAGTGACAATGGCTATCTGTAATCCGGTACATATCGCGCACTGGGGTACGTATATAACCACGCCTGAGCTTAGCGATGCCGCGGCAACGGTAGAAATCCGTTCCAGTATAGAAAATCATCTTGATACCGAATCTAAGGTAACAGTTGAAGCAATCATACTTGATCCGGACGGGCACGAAGTAACCAGAGGAAATAAAGAGGGTACTGTTTCGGCCGGCGATACCTGTGATGTTGACCAGTCTTTTGTTATTTCCAAACCACAACGATGGGACATTAACTGTCCGAAATTATACAAAGCCAAAACAATAATACGAAAAAACAACAAAGTGATGGACGTGGATGAAACCACATTTGGTTTGCGAACGTTTGAACTGACGGCCAACGACGGTTTTCATTTAAATGGTCGGCGTGTACAACTCTACGGTGTTAATCTTCACCACGATCACGGCCCGCTTGGAGCTGCCTTTTACAACCGTGCTATGGAGCGGCAACTGGAGATTATGCGTGAAATGGGCTGCAATGCCATTCGTACTAGTCACAATCCGCCGGCGCCGGAACTTCTCGATCTGTGTGACCGTATGGGCTTTGTGGTTTGGGACGAGGTTTTTGACAAGTGGGACGACAAGGCCGGTCGCGTCAGAGGTGAACCGCCCTTAAAAGAATATAGTGAGAAACACATTCGCAGTCTTGTAATGAGAGACCGCAATCATCCCTGTGTTTTTGTATGGTCGATAGGAAACGAAATCGGTAACCAGCCGTCCGACAGGGAGGGCAAGTCACCCCAAAGAATAAAGTATATGAGTGATTTCGTCCGTAAATATGATCCTACACGTCCGGTAGGTATGGCCTGTCATATTCCCAATACGGTTGAAGAGCCGATTCTCGATGCCCTTGATTTTACCGGATGGAATTACGGACATCGATATGACCGATACAGAGAAAGTTATCCGGACAAGCCGATTATCTACAGTGAATCGGCCTCGACTTTAAGCACTCGCGGATTTTATGAATTGCCGCATCCAAATCGCAAAACCGAATTTTCCAGCCAACACCAGGTGGATTCCTATGACCTGAATGCCGCAAGCTGGTCGGATATCCCGGATTTGGAATTCAAACTGATGGAAGATGACAGTTTTGTAGCGGGTGAATTCGTATGGACAGGTTTTGATTATCTGGGCGAGCCGACTCCTTTCTCAAGGGAAGCAAAAAGTTCGTACTTCGGCATTGTAGATCTCTGTGGAATTCCAAAAGACCGCTTCTATTTATACCGCAGTTATTGGCGTCCCGAGACAACAACCGTGCACATTCTGCCACACTGGAACTGGCCGGAACGTATTAGCGAGATTGTCCCCGTTTTTGTTTATACAAATGGTGACTCCGCCGAACTGTTCTTAAATGGCAAGTCGCTTGGGCGCCGTCAGAAAGGTGCTATACCACAGAAACCGGAAAACCTGGCGCAAGGTAAATCTGCCACCGCAAGTTCCTCTCAAGAAGAGAATAACCACGATGCAGCGAGTGCTAATGATGCCGACAGAACCACACGTTGGAGTGCAACCGCCGCCGGCGCCGACCAATGGTGGCAGGTTGATCTTGGCGAAGTTAAAACAGTCCGTTATCTGGAAATCGACTTCGAAAGAGAAGAAAAGAACTACGGGTACGAAATAAAAGTCTCGACGGACGAATCGGAATGGGAAACGATTATAACAAAGAGTACGAGCAGAATGCCCAGGTGGGGCGGCCCAAGTCAAATATTTCACGAAGTGGATGCACAAACCAGATATATACGCATCGAATTTACCAACATGCAGGGTGAAGCCTGGGCCAGTATTAAGGAATTTGGGATTTATTCGGAGAAAATAGAATCGGACTACTATGATGTCACTTACAAATATCGACTGCGATGGAATGACGTCGTTTACGAGCCGGGCGAGCTTAAGGTGGTGGCATATAAGGACGGCAGGAAAATCGGTGAAGCCGTAATGCAAACAGCAGGAGAGCCGGCGGAAGTTCGCCTGACGCCCGATCGGAAGAAATTGAAAGCTTGCGGTGAAGACCTTTGCTATGTCCTGGTTGAAGCTCTTGATGATAAAGGTAACCTTTGCCCGTTAGCGGATAATCTGATTAAATTCGACATTGAAGGACCCGCTGAAATTGCAGGCGTCGGCAATGGCAATCCTCTTTCGATTGAACCGTTCCATGCGGACTATCGGAAACTGTTTTACGGCAAAGCGATGTTGATTTTACGGACTATGGAAGGGCAGGGCGGTAATGTCACTGTTACTGCAACAAGTGATGGTCTTAAACCGGCAAAAATTACCGTAAAAAGTGAAGCTTGTAAATAGTTACTCTTAAGTCAAGAGAAGGTTGGATGAAATCACGGGGTAATCGCCCGTGCCGGCCGTTCAGCGCACAAGGTTAGACTGTTATTGAGGGACCTTATAAAAGCTAAGGTTAAGTAATGTCAGAAAAATCAGTATTTAAGGAGAAATGTCTATGAATGGAAAATACATGCTTCGTACATTTGCGATTTTTACTTTTATTATTATGACCGCCTCGCAGGTACATGCTGTAGATTCAGCATCGGGAAATAGAATACCGAATCTGTTCATCATAGGCGACTCCACCGCCAGTAACGGCGCCGATTGTGGGTGGGGCAGTCACCTTGCCAACTACTTCGACACAAACAAAATTAATGTCTTCAATCGTGCTCGGGGAGGTCGAAGCAGCAGGACATTCCAGACTGAAGGACTATGGGATAAAGTACTGGATGAAATTAATGCCGGTGATTTTGTACTGATTCAATTCGGACACAACGACGGCGGGGCGATTAACGACAATCATCGTGCACGGGGATCGATTCCCGGCCTTGGAGAGGAAACTCAGGAAATCGACAACCTTATAACTAAAAAACACGAGGTCATTCACACCTTTGGCTGGTATATGAGGAAGTTTATAGCCGATACCAGGGCTAAAGGTGCTACACCAATTATCCTATCGTTAACGGTCAGAAATATCTGGAAAAACGGCAGAGTGGAACGAGGTTCGGGTAACTATAGTAAATGGGCTGCCGAGATCGCAAAATTGCAGGATGTAGCTTTTATAGATTTGACCGGGATTATTGCCGACCAATATGAGATTTTCGGTCAGGCTAAGGTGGCTACGTTTTTCCCGAAGGATCATACACATACGAGCGCTGAAGCGGCGAATTTCAACGCCGCTCTTGTTGTCTCCGGGCTCAAGAATCTTAAAGAATGTGCCTTACCCGCTTATTTATCTGCAAAGGGACAGGAAGTGACTGTATATTCGGAAAATATCATGTTAAAACAAACTGAGGAACTGATGACCCAAACATGGCACCCGGACGCTCTACCGGTATCCGAACCTAATCTGCCGACTCTGTTTCTCATCGGCGATTCTACAGTCAGGACCGGCAGGCTCGGCGATGGTGAGAACGGTCAATGGGGCTGGGGCGCACCAATTGCCGATTTCTTTGAACGAACCCGTATTAACATAGAGAACCGCGCTATGGGAGGAACCAGCAGCCGAACGTACCAGACATTAGGGCTATGGGATGAGGTTCTTGCCGATATCAAGCCGGGTGACTTTGTTATAATGCAGTTCGGACATAACGACGGCGGCGAACTTAATGATAGCAGAAGGGCTCGCGGTACTATTAAAGGTGCCGGCGAGGAAACGGAGGAAATCGATAATCTTTTAACCGGTAAGCACGAAGTAGTTCATACCTATGGCTGGTACATTAAAAAGTATATTACCGATGCTAAGGCCAAAGGCGCCACACCAATTGTCTGCTCATTGATTCCGCGGAACAGGTGGACACCCGACGGCAAAGTGATCAGGTCATCGAACGACTACACCAAATGGGCGGCGGAGGCGGCACAAGCCGAAGGTGTGCCTTTTATTAACCTCAATGAAATCATCGCAAAACATTATGAGGCCCAGGAACGGGAGAGAGTGACATCGTTATATTTCGGACCGAACGAGCATACTCATACTAATGCAGCGGGTGCGATGTTAAATGCCAAATGTGTAGTCGAAGGGCTCAAAGAACTCAAGGAATGCGAATTGCCCGGTTATTTATTGCCCGTAAAAGCAGCAGATTAATAGAAAGACACGCGTTTAAACCGGTAACTCGCATTGAATTTATAGTAAAATCGCTTAATAAACAACGAATACGGAGTAAATTCATACTCGACCGGAGAGAAGATTCCGCTTTCAAAAATAAAGGTTCTATAGTAATATGAGCCTTTCGTTTTTGGAAAGGACATTGTGAATTATGAGACGAAAGAAACAAATCATTCTTATTGCTTGTATATCTGTTTTCTTTTCATTATTTGAATATGGTTGCATTGGGAATTCATACCCTTCTTCGTCGGAATCCGCGATCACAAGCGGCAAGATAGATCGCCATGCATTAGTTACAAGGCATAACGTTATCCTGAAAAAAGCGGACCCGCTTACACCTTTGAGCGTCGGTAACGGCGAATTCGCCTTCACCGCCGATGTCACCGGATTGCAGAGCTTTCCAGAATATCACGAAAAAGGCATGCCTCTCGGCACGCAATCTCAATGGGGCTGGCATTCCATGCCCAATACGAATGATTACAAACTATCTGATATTCTCGAAGAATATGAGGTTGCCGGGCGAAAAGTTCCATACGCCTCTGATAAAGATTCCTCCGGAGGATATTCTCCCGCCGCGACATGGCTGCGTTCGAATCCACACCGTCTGCACCTCGGGCAAATTGGCTTGCGTATCACTAAATCCGATGGCTCAGTTGCAGAAATTGAGGATTTAACTGATATATACCAAACGCTTGATTTGTGGAACGGCATTTTAAGCAGCCAGTTTGATATAGAAGGCCAACCGGTCAAAGTTTTAACCGTTTGCCATCCTAATCGTGACATATTGGCAGTCCGCATTGAATCATCCATGTTACAAAAAGAACGATTATCCGTTTCGCTTGCATTTCCTTACGGAAGTACGGAATGGAGGAACGCAGCGGATTGGAATCATCCGGAACTGCATACAACTCGTATAAAAATTAATGGTAATAGAGCGGATATAACCCGAATTCTTGATGAAGAGCGATATTTTGTTCGAATTGTCTGTTCAAAGGCAGGTGAAATTGAAGCTAAATCGCAGCATGAATACCAGATTCATCAGGGAGATAATGAATCTTTAGAGATTGTATTTGCCTTTTCGCCGGTAAAATTAAGTGAACGATTACCTGATTTTGAAATTGTACAGACCGCCGCGGCGAAATATTGGCAACAGTTTTGGTCAGGTGGTGGGGCAATAGATTTTTCAGAGTGCACTGATCCGCGGGCTGAGGAACTCGAACGCAGGGTAGTACTTTCGCAGTATCTAACCGCCATCCAATGCAGCGGATCCCGTCCCCCGCAGGAAACCGGCCTGGTCTGCAACAGTTGGTTCGGTAAATTCCATCTGGAGATGCACTGGTGGCATGCGGTACATTTTGCTTTGTGGGACCGGTTGCCGCTTTTGGAACGCAGTCTGTCGTGGTATAAAGATGTACTTCCTATGGCCGAAGCCACCGCCCGGCTCCAGGGTTACGATGGTGTTCGCTGGCCTAAGATGGTCTCGCCGGACGGCAGGGACAGTCCGAGCACAGTAGGAGTTTTTCTGATTTGGCAACAGCCGCATCCGATTTACTATGCTGAGCTGTGCTATCGAACCAATCCGGGCAGCGATACACTGGAAAAATATCGAGATATTGTATTTGAGACTGCTGATTTTATGGCTTCCTATCCCGTCTGGGACGAATCGTCTCAACGTTTTGTATTAGGGCCGGCATTGATTCCCGCCCAGGAAAGTTACGGTCGATACAGGAGAGACACCATCAATCCAACCTTCGAGCTGGCCTATTGGTATTGGGCTCTCGAAACGGCTCAAAAATGGCGCCAACGGCTGGGAATGGAACGCGAACCGAAATGGGACCGAGTCATTAGGAATTTATCGAAACCTGCTATTCGCAAAGGCGTTTACACAGGTATTGAGACGGAACCCTATACGATTACGAAAGACCATCCTTCGATGCTGTGTGCTCTTGGATTTTTGCCGCAGACCCCTTTGATTGATCCGAATGTTATGAAAAAAACACTGGAGAATGTTTTTCAGGAATGGGACTGGCCGAGCACGTGGGGCTGGGATTATCCTGTAATGGCAATGACGGCGGCTCGCTTGGGCCGGCCAGAAAAGGCGATAGATGCTCTGTTCGTGGAGGCTCAGAAAAATCGGTACCTGGCAAACGGACACAATTATCAATCGGACCGATTGCCTTTGTATCTGCCCGGCAATGGCGGCTTGCTTACTGCCGTTGCTATGATGGCCGCCGGATGGGACGATTGTCCCGATCGACCTGCGCCGGGTTTTCCGGACAACGGTAAATGGAACGTGCGATGGGAAGGACTCAAGCCGATGCCATAAACCGAAAAATATGACAAGTTATTAATTGGGAGTGAGAAGTAATGAGTGGATACAGGACATGTCATAAAAAAAATGTATTGATACTGATTGGATTTTTTATCCTTTCTCAGGTGGTTTCAGGTGCGAGTCCGGTATGGCAGCCGGACAACGAAGACGGTACATACAAAAATCCTGTTATCTTTGCAGATTATTCCGATCCCGACGTTATTCGAGTCGGAGACGATTTCTATATGACCGCCTCCAGTTTTAATTGTGTCCCCGGTTTGCCTGTTCTACATTCTAAAGACCTGGTTAACTGGAAGCTTATCGGCCATGCGATTCAACGATTTGAAGACGAGCGTTTTGATTTGCCGCAACACGGCAACGGAATATGGGCGCCTGCAATTCGCTATCATAACGGCTGGTTCTGGATATTCGTTGGTGATCCTGACGCCGGTATTTTAATGACCAGAGCAAAAAATCCCGCGGGGCCGTGGGAGCCTCTTCGTTTAGTGCAGGAAGGCAAGGGGCTGATCGATACCTGCCCGCTCTGGGATGATGATGGTAATGCTTATCTTGTACACGCCTGGGCGAAAAGTCGTTCCGGTATTAACAGCATCTTAACGGTAAGAAAGATGAGCCCCGACGGTACAAAGATGCTGGACGAAGGGACGATGGTTTTCGACGGTCGAAATGGAGTTCAACCGACAATAGAAGGACCAAAGTTCTACAAGCGAAATGGCTGGTATTATATTTTCGCCCCGGCCGGTGGTGTAAAACCGGGCTGGCAACTGGCCTTGCGTTCGAGGAATGTCCTTGGGCCGTATGAGGCTAAAAGAGTGCTGGAACAAGGTTCGACCAATATAAACGGCCCGCATCAGGGTGGTTGGGTCGAACTTGAAAACGGTGAAAACTGGTTCGTGCACTTTCAGGATCGAGGTGCTTATGGTCGCATTGTTCATTTGAATCCCGTGAATTGGGTTGATGACTGGCCGTTAATGGGTGTTGATTTGGATAGTAACGGTGTAGGCGAACCTGTGAGCCAATATAAAAAACCGGATGTAGGCAAGACATATCCGATACAAGTGCCGCAGACAAGCGACCAGTTCGATTCGAAAATAATCGGATTACAGTGGCAGTGGCAGGCAAATCCGAAGGATGACTGGATGTCCCTAACCGCACGTCCCGGCTGGATGCGACTATCTGCGGTACCGGTTCCTGCTGATTCGAATAATTTATGGGTGGCCCCTAATCTGATTCTTCAGAAATTTCCCGCTCCAGAATTCACTGTCACCACGAGGCTGGATTTTAGCGGGCTTGAAGATGGGGAAAAAACAGGCCTGATTATTATGGGGCAGTCCTATTCGTATCTTGCTGTTGAAAAAAGAGCATCAGGTTATCACCTTATAAAGAATTCCTGTAAAGATGCCATAGATGGAAACAAGGAGGTTAATGAAAGCACAGTAGATTGTGCAGGAGACACATTATTACTGAGAGTTAAGATAAGCGATGGGGCCGTTTGTAATTTCAGTTACAGTAATGATGAGAAAAAATTCACATCAATCGGCGAATCATTTATCGCCGGAGAGGGCAAATGGATTGGAGCCAAGGTCGGATTATTCTCTATAGCTAAAGAAAAAAAGCAAAAAACAGGTTACGCCGATTACGATTGGTTTAAAATCGAATAGTTTTACTGTAAAAAAGGAAAGAACGATGTCAGATAATATAAGCAGACGCAGTTTCTTGCGAAAAATAGCCGCCGGGGCCGCAGCAATGTCTTTACCCCTCCAGCTTAGGGCGTCCCAATCTAATGATGACAAACCAAATATTATTTTCATTATGGTTGACGATTTGGGCTATGGAGATTTGGGTTGTTACGGACAAAAGAAGATTCAAACGCCCAACATAGACAAGATTGCGTTTGAAGGGATGCGTTTCACGGACTGCTATTCCGGTTCGACTATCTGCGCACCTTCCCGCAGCGTTCTGATGACCGGGCAGCATACCGGTCATACCCGTATTCGCGGCAATATGTGTACTGTCGGCGGCACAATCGGATATAAAGGCAGCCGGAAAATCCGTAGGATGTGCTTGACCGAAGAAGATAGAACCATCGGTCATGTACTGCAAAAAGCCGGCTATAGAACAGCCCTTGTAGGCAAATGGCATCTCGGGGCTTATAGTCCTGAAGCAGGGCCTTTGAATCGCGGATTCGACGAATTCTACGGATGGTTGATAAGGGCTGGTTCGACGGGCGGTTATTACCCCTCGCAGCGATATCGCAATCAAGAATTATATAATGTGACTGAAAATCAGAATAACAAGCGAGGCAAATACAGCACGGATATTTGTACTGACGAAGCTGTTGAATTCCTCAAGAACAATAAAAACAGTCGTTTCTTTTTGTACCTTTCCTATAATAATCCGCACAGCCCGCTCGAGGTCCCGGAGCTGGGACCATACGCGGATAAAGACTGGCCCGACCATGTCAAAACCTATGCTGCAATGATCCATCGGCTGGACCAAAATATCGGCAGACTAATGAAAATGCTCAAGGAACTTCAGATTGATGATAAGACAATAGTCTTTTTCTGTTCCGATAACGGGCCGCGTTCCGAACCTACCGAAATACAGACCGAAGTTGCCGATTTCTTTGATTCAAACGGACCTTTTCGCGGTTATAAGCGCGACTTGTACGAAGGTGGCATCCGTGTGCCGATGATAGCTCGCTGGCCCGGTAAAGTGTCCGCGGGCAAGACGAGCGGCGTCCCCTGGTATTTTGCGGACGTGCTACCGACAACGGCGGACCTGGCTAAAGCAGAACCGCCGAAAAATATCGACGGCAAAAGTATTGTCCCTGTGCTGCTCGGTAAACAGCGCGATATAGGTGACAGATTTCTCTACTGGGAATATTTCGAAAGTGGATTCCAGCAGGCGGTTCGGTGGCAACAATGGAAAGCGATTCGACTCAAGCGGGGCGAGCCGTTAGTGTTGTTCGATTTATATAAAGATTTAGCGGAGCAGCGTAATGTGGCCTCGAAACATCCGGATGTGATTGAACATATTGAACAGTACCTTAAAACTGCACGGACGGAGTCTCTCAACTGGCCTCTTGAACCTGTGTAATATAAAAGTTAAAACGGGTATCACAAAAGGAAGATATTATGAAAAATAACAAATGTATTATCTTTTCCATGGCAGTTTTAATGATATGTGCCGGTCTTGGTTGCTCAGCCGAAAGTAATACGAAACCGACGAAACGTTATGTTATTACCGAGTTCGGAGCGGTTGGCGACGGTCAAACATTAAATACCGAATCGATTCAAACTGCCATAGATAAATGTGCTGCGGATGGCGGCGGCATCCTGGTAGTACCAAAAGGGACATTCCTGACCGGCTCAATCTTTTTTAAGCAGGGTGTGGATTTATATCTGGAAAAAGAAGGCATCCTCAAAGGCACGGTAAATCCGGATGACTATCCTCAGATAGATACCAGATGGGAAGGCGAGGAGAGAAAGTGGACCGCCGCCCTCGTGAATTTCTTCGATATGAAGAACGTGAATCTGACCGGTGAAGGAACAATCGACGGCTCCGGCGATCAATGGATGCAGCGCTACCCAAGGGGCAGCCGTGAATTAAATACAGGTCGGCCGCGACTGATTGCTTTTCAGAATTGCAAAAACGTGACAGTATCAGATTTGTCATTGAAGAATCAGGCGTGCTGGGGACTTTTTATTCTCTATTCGGAAAATGTCGAGGTCAGGAATCTGACTATTCGAGCCGAGCACAACATTATCAGCTCCGACGGCATAGATGTGGATTCCAGTCGAAAGGTACGTATCACAGGATGTGACATCGATGTGAACGATGATTGCATTGCGATTAAATCCGGCAAAGATGAGGATGGGCTGCGTGTGAACCGTCCTGCGGAAGATATTCTGATAGAAAAGTGTATGTTCCGTTACGGACATGGCGGTGTTTCGATGGGCAGCGAGATGTCCGGCGGAATCCGCAACGTGGAAATTCGTAATTGTGTAATGGAAGAGGATAACTGGGCCCCGATTCGTTTCAAGTCCCAGCCGAGTCGCGGCGGTGTAGTTGAAAATATCATATACCGGGACATTGAACTAAAGGATACGCGAAAGGCGTTCGAATTCAACATGGCATGGCGAATGGTGAATCCGAAACCGCCGTCAGACCCGCTGCCGATAGTGCGTAATGTGAAAATTATTAATGTATCCGGCACAACGAAAAACGTCGGCGATATGCACGGACTAAAAGACAGCCCTATAAAGAATGTAATATTTGAGAATTGTAAAATCAAGGCCCAGCGCGGCTTTGTGCTCGAATATGTGGAAGATATTGACCTTTCAGGTCTTACTATTGAAGTCGAAGAGGGTGAAGCAATCGTACGAAAAAAATAGTAAGATTGTAATTATATAAAAGAAATATATTTGATATGACACCGCGAGAAAGATTAAATGCCGTACTTCATCATCAGCCTGTAGATCGTTTATGCGTGGATTTCGGAGCGGGGGGGCAAACCGGGATGGGCGTCTGCGCTGTACACCAACTTAGGCGGGCTTTGACCGGCGATAAAAAATGGCGAGTTAAAGTAATCGAGCCGTATCAGATGCTTGGCCGGATAGATGAGACATTGCGAGAGATTTTAGGCCTTGATGTTGTTGGTATCGATCCTCCCAAAAACATGTTCGGTTTTGAAAACAGGGACTTCAAGCCTTTTGTTATGCCTGTTGATGGCACTGAAGTGCTCGTACCCGCTCAATTCAATTATACTGTTTCAGACAGCGGAGATATCCTGATGTATCCCGGGGGTGATACCACCGCGGCTCCGTGTGCTAAAATGCCGAAATCCGGGTACTTTTTTGATTCAATTCGACGTCAGAAACCTATCATCGAGGATAAACTAAATCCGCTGGATAACTGTGAGGAATTTGGAATTTTTAGCGACGATGATATTGCCTTTTTTACAAATCAAGTGGACGATTATTATCAGAATACGGATTATGGAATATATCTGACGATACCGGCTGTGGCATTCGGCGATATAGCATTGGTTCCCGCGCCATGGTTGAAAGAGCCTAAGGGGATACGGGACGTCGAGGAATGGTATATCTCTACCGCAATGCGGCGTGACTATGTTTATAAAGTATTCGAGCGACAGTGTGAGATTGGATTAAAAAACATTGAAAAACTCGCAAAAGCTTTGGGCGACAAAGTGCAGGTCGCATTTGTCAGCGGGACCGATTTCGGCACACAACGAGGGCCGTTTATTTCTCCCCAGGCCTATCGTGACCTTTATAAGCCCTTCCAAAAAGCAATCAATGATAAAATCCATGAACTGACAAACTGGAAAATATTCATACATAGTTGCGGTTCGATTTATCAATTAATTCCTGATATAATCGATGCGGGATTCGATATTCTAAATCCGGTACAGTGTTCGGCGGCTCAAATGGATCCGAAACGGCTTAAAAACGAGTTCGGCGACCAATTGGTTTTCTGGGGAGGCGGTGTTGATACACAAAAGACACTGCCTTTCGGAACACCTAAGCAGGTATATAACGAGGTAAGAAACCGGATCGAAATTTTCAGTAAAAACAGCGGCTTTGTATTCAACAGTATTCATAATATTCAAAGCAATGTACCTGTGGAGAATATCATAGCTATGTTTGAAGCGATTAATGATGTACGTAAGTAAGAGATTATGGATAACATGAAGGTGGATCGAAGGAATTAACAAATGGAATTGAATGCTTTTGACATCACCATATTTATAGCCTTTTTTGCGATTGTCGTCGGGACAAGTCTGTTTAAGAGCAGAAAGGAAAAGGACAGCACAGATTATTTTCTTGCCGGGCGAGGTCTTCGCTGGTGGCTGATCGGGATTTCAATAGTCGCCGCAAATATTTCCACCGAACAGTTTGTGGGCATGGCCGGTCAGGGGGCCAGCAGCGTTGGCTTGGCCGTCAGCAACTGGCAGCTTGTCGGCAGTATCGGCATTGTAATAATAGCCTTTACTTTGTTGCCTCGTTTTCTCAAAGCCGGTATCTACACGATGCCGGAATATCTCGAATATCGCTATAATTCGACGGCCCGTGCAATAATGGCGTTGATGACGGTTGTCATTTATGTGGCGGTTCTGCTGACTGCCGTCCTTTATTCCGGTGGAGTGACACTTCGTACGATTTTCGGTTTTTCCATGCGGCAGGGGGTCTGGCTCATCGGCCTGATTGCCGCCGCATACACCGTCTGGGGAGGACTCAAGGCGGTGGCCTGGGCTGATTTATTCCAGGGTTGCGGTTTGCTTATCGGCGGCCTTATAACATTCTTTTTAGGCTTGAAAGCCTGCGGCGGATGGGAACAATTCACTGCAACTAATTCCGATAAACTCCACATGATACTACCGGCCGGTCACGAAGGTCTGCCCTGGACTGGTGTGTTCTCGGGAATGTGGATTGTTATATTATACTATTGTGGTCTGAACCAGTTCATTGTTCAGCGCAATCTGGCGGCGAAAACGCTCCGTGACGGACAATTAGGTGTCATTCTCGCGGGTGCTCTCTGGTTATTGGTACCGTTTGCTATTGTAATGCCGGGAATTATGTCGTTCCATCTTTTCGGCGGCGAAATGGAATTAGCGGATGAAGCGTTTCCCATGTTGATTCGTAACCTTGTCCCACCGGGACTGCGTGGTTTTATGTTTGCAGCCATCGCCGGTGCCGTAATCAGCTCACTGGCTTCGATGTTGAATTCCGCCTCCACAATTTTTACAATAGATGTTTACAACCGGATGATTGATCGCAATGCCCCGCAGAGACGACTGTTGCTGTTGGGGCGTGTTATGACGATGGTATTTTTAGTTATAGGTTGCCTACTTGCCCCCATACTGGACAATCCGAAATTCGGCGGTGTTTTTCAATATATCCAGCAGTTTCAGGGATATATCTGGCCCGGTGTTGTTGCAGCGTTTGCATTCGGGATGTTAGTTACGAACGCACCGGGTATCGCCGGTGTGGCGGCGTTGATTTCTGGTCCTGTTATCTACGCATTGTTCCAGAAATATGCTGGAGGATTACATTTTCTAATCCAGGTTGCGGCTACATTCCAGATTGTAATTATGATTATGGGATTAATTACCTTTTGCAAGCCGTTGGATAAACCGAGGGAATTACCCGTTAGGAAAGATATGGATATAAAAACAGCTCCGGAAGTTAAAATTATCGGAGGACTGGTTATTGTAGCAGTCGCGGTTTTCTATATTATTTTTTGGTAAGTCTAAAAATGGCGTCATCTGTTACCAGGTCGTTTGTTTATACGTTCGTATTCCTGTCTTTAATATACGCTGCATCAATCCAGCAGGCAAATGCATCGGATTCTCACGTTCTAAGAATAAATGCGACTGTTGAGCCGCCTGAAATTCTGGAAGGGTACCTTAAAATGGGAACGCCGTCCGGACCGGACAGAGTAAGCTATGGTGTGAATTCTCTGTATTTCACAAGGATTGGTCAACCCTGGCTGCCGGTAATGGGGGAGATTCATTATGCCCGCGTACCCAACGAATACTGGGAAGATGCGGTGCTGGCTATGAAGGCCGGCGGTGTCGATATTATTGCCACGTATGTTTTCTGGATTTTCCATGAAGAAGTTCAGGGTCAATATAAATGGGATGGTGATTATGATTTGCGTCGATTTGTTGAATTGTGTCACAAACACGATATGCCCGTATGGCTGCGTATTGGTCCATGGTGCCACGGTGAGGCCCGCAACGGCGGATTCCCGGACTGGCTCGGTACGGTCTGTGAGCCGAGAAGCATGGATCCTGCCTATTTTGAGCAGGTCCGACGCTGGTACACGGCGGTGGCCGAACAGGTAAAGGGGCTTTATCACAAGGATGGCGGCCCGATCATAGGCATTCAATTCGATAATGAGTACGGCCATGTCGGAGGCAGCGGTGATGAACAATACATTCTCAAGTGTAAACAAATCGCCCTCGGCCTGGGAATGGACGTTCCCTATTACTCGGTAACCGGCTGGGGAGGGGCCTGTGTCCCCGAGGACGAGGTGCTGCCTGTGCAGGGTTCATACGTCGATCCTTTCTGGGCAGAGGGAACAGAGAGGTTGGCTCCGTTTGATGAGTTGCTTTTTTCCGATTTGATCAGCCTGGTATTGAATACGAATATAGCAAGTGACATGGTAACAAGTCGAGTCGAACAGGAAAGATGGCGATATGACCCATCCCGCTATCCCTATACTACGGCGGAACTGGGCGGTGGTATGCACCATAAAATACTGCGGCGTCCAATCCTGGAATCAATAGATACCGAGGCGATGGCCCTGTGTCGGCTGGGTGAAGGGGCCAACATGATCGGTTATTATATGTATCATGGCGGCTCGCAGCCGTTGGGGCGGACCGGCCGGCTTGTGGAAGGTGACATGCCGCTGGTGTCATACGATTACCAGGCCCCGCTACAGGAATATGGAAAAACCAATGCTTCGTATTATTCATTAAAGAAATTGCACCAGTTTATCCATGATTTTGGTCAAGATCTTGCGCAAATGGTTCCCACATTGCCCGAAGACAAACCTGAAGCCGCGGACCCTTCCATGTTAAGATATGCCCTGCGATCCAAAGGACAACAGGGCTTTCTTTTTTTCAACAATCATCAACGTTACCTGGATATGCCGGCCCGTGAGAACGTACAGTTTGCAGTGACTTTCGGGGAGAATGAGCTGCTCTTTCCCGATGAACCTGTTACAATCCCCTCAAAGAGCCTGGGAATTTTGCCTGTCAATCTGCCGTTGGCGGATGCGACACTGGTTTATTCCACCGCCCAACCGTTAATGCTTTGGCGCGATGGCGATGTGACTCGATTGATCATGTCGCGTTTGCCCGGTATTGAGACGCAGTTCAAAATAACAGGGATTAATAATCCTATTATTGAAAATGATCAAATCCGTCGTATGACGACACAAAACGGGGCTAAGATTGAAATCCTGCTGTTATCCGAAGAGGACAGCCTTAACGCATGGACAATCAACATCGCAGGCAGACGTCACATGGCTGTTTGCCCGATCGAACTCTGGCAAAACGGTGATTCTATGAAATTCAGAACACGTCAATCGGTTCCCGCCGCTCTTCGTATATATCCGGCGATGGAGCAGAGATTCATCTATCAAAGCAAACCCGTCGCGCCGCAAAGGGATGGCGAATTTTCAGTATATGCTCTGCCGGCTCAACAATTGCCGCAGGTCTCCGTGACTTATCAGGCAAACGCCGAAATACCGGCGGCAGACCGGGACTATCCTTACAGAAAAGAAGATGCCCCACCTAAAGCCTGGCGTATCCTGTTCGGCCAAATCGACTGGAATACTGTAAGTGACGTTCTTGTTCGCTTTGAGTACATAGGTGACACGGCCCGGCTGTATCTTAATGGCTCGCTTGTAGCCGATAACTTCTGGTCAAAAACCGACTGGGAGGTAGGTATTAAACGCTGGAAAAAAGAGCTGGCCCGGCCTGATGCAGAGCTTGTTCTTGTGATTTCCCCCTGGCAAAAAGGGCAAGAAGTTTTTGTACAGGAGCGCCCGGACATTACAGAAGATTTGACAACGGAACTGCTTGGAATAAAGGTTTCTTCAGAGCAAACATTCATTCTCCAAACAAGGTGAGAGGTACACTATGAAAAAATTTATTGCATTCATAGCCATTGTTTTAATGTCTTTTACCTGCGCAAAGGCTCAGCAAATCGATTTGTCAGGCGCATGGTCTTTCGAGCTGGACCCGAATGATGTTGGAATTTCGGGTCAATGGTATGACCGACAATTACCTGAGTCTATTAGATTGCCCGGTTCATTGCAGGAACAGGGATTCGGAGAAAAGCCGTCCGCGAAAACGCAGTGGACTACCCGCATTGGAATGCAGCTTTTGGATGACCCACGGTTCACTGAATATATTCAATCGGAGGATTTCAAGTGCCCGTTCTGGCTCACTCCCGAGCGTTATCACGTAGGCCCGGCATGGTATCAACGACAGATAAATATACCACATGATTGGGCGGACAAACGCATCGTACTTTTTCTTGAGCGTCCCCATTGGCAAACCAAAGTCTGGGTGAACGACCGGCAGGCCGGCGTCCGTGAAACGCTCGGTTCGGCTCACGAATACGACCTGTCTGATATGTGCACACCGGGCGAACAGCATCGGCTTACGATTCGGGTCGATAACAGTGTAGTAATTCCCGTCGGCATGGATGCTCATAGTATTTCAGACCAGACCCAGTCGAATTGGAACGGCATAGCCGGGCGGATTGAATTATATATAACTCCAAAGGTATGGTTCGAAGACGTTCAGATTTTTCCGGATATTTTAAACAAACAAATCAAGGTTGTAATTGATCTCGGTAACAGTACTGGAAAAAACGGTTCCGGCATGATAAATGTTAGGGCAGTATGTGACAATTGTTTAACAAAACACACCACAAATCCACAAACTATTGATGTGGATTGGGCCGAGCAGGGGGGGCGAATAACAATCGTTCATCCGATGGGTCAGGACTGCCTGCTCTGGGACGAATATTCACCTGCGCTGTACCGGCTCGAATTAAAACTTACAGGCGAAAATCTCAACACAGAGAAAGATGTTAGTTTCGGGATGCGCGAGCTTGGTATCAAAGATAAACAGTTTACAATAAACGGCCGGAAAATCTTCCTGCGAGGGACTCTGGAATGTTGTATCTTCCCGCAGCATGGTTATCCTCCGACGGACATAGCCGAGTGGAAACGCATTATCGGTATCGCCAAAGCACACGGCCTGAATCACTTTCGGTTTCATTCGTGGTGTCCGCCGGAGGCGGCCTTTACAGCGGCGGACCAGGAGGGTTTCTATTTGCAGGCTGAAGGCTCCTGCTGGGCGGCTTTTGGTGACGGCACCGCACTCGATGAATGGATATACAAAGAAATTGACGGCATGATTAAAGCCTATGGCAATCATCCGTCATTCTGTTTCTTCTCACCCAGCAACGAGCCGGGCGGCCGAAATCGGGAACAGTTTCTCGGTAAACTCCTTGAGTCACTTAAAGACAAAGATAACAGGAGGTTCTACGTCGCCGGTGCGGGATGGCCGCAGATAAAGGAAAATCAGTATTCGATTGAACATGCCGTGCGTCTCCAGCGATGGGAAACGTTAAAGTTCGACCAGCCCCCTCAGACGTATGACGACTATCGCGAACATATAGAAGCTCGTCCCGTGCCTGTTATCGGCCATGAAATAGGCCAGTGGTGTGCATATCCGGATATCGCCGAGGAAAACCAATATACCGGCGTTCTGAAGGCAAAGAATATGGCTATCTTTCGTGATAAGCTCGAAAAGGCCGGCATGGGGAATCTTGCACACGATTTTCTAATGGCTTCCGGCAAGTTCCAGAGTTTGCTTTATAAACAGGAGATTGAAGCGGCCCTGCGAACTCCGGACTTTGCCGGTTTTCAACTGCTCGATTTACATGATTTTCCCGGCCAGGGGACGGCCCCGGTCGGTGTGCTAAATGCCTTATGGCAGAGCAAAGGCTATATTACGCCGGAGCAGTATCGAAGGTTCTGCAACGATGTTGTACCGCTGGCGAGAATGAAAAAACGTGTATTTACTTCCGATGAGACCTTCGAGGCCGTCGTCGATGTTGCAAACTACAGCTCGAAAGATTTAACCGATGTCACTATCCGGTGGTCTTTATGCAAATCAAGCGGGCTTTCTGTTGCAAACGGCGAACTTACTGTCGAAACTATTGCGACCGAAGGATTAACGCACGCCGGTGAAATAATCGTGCCGTTAAATAAACTTCAGGAAGCAACAAAGCTCAATCTTGAGATACGGCTCCAGGGAACAAATTACGTTAATGACTGGGACATCTGGGTCTATCCCGCTGAACTGATGCAAAATGATTCGGAGGATATTCTTGTTACTCAGAATGTAGAAGATGCATTGAAAAAACTCCGAGACGGAGGATGTGTACTGCTGATACTCGATAAAGAGCAGGTCGGCGGCGACACATTAGGAACGTTTCGCCCGATTTTCTGGAACCTGATAACCTTCCCGAAGAACAAAGTACACACTATGGGCATTCTTTGTGACCCGGAGCATCCTGCTTTTGATTTATTTCCCACAGATTTTCATAGCAACTGGCAATGGCAGGATTTGCTCGATCGCTGCAAACCGATAATTATGAACGATTTGCCGGATGATTTGGTACCCATTATTCAACCTATCGATGACTGGAATAATGCCCGCAAGCTTGGCCTGCTTTTTGAAGCCAGTGTTGAGCAAGGCCGTCTTTTATTGTGTACTATTGATATTCAAAATGACCTTGCAACAAGACCGGCGGCTCGCCAGCTTCGGCACAGTCTTTTGTCATATATGGCATCGGAGAAATTTAGTCCCGATGTGAGTTTATCTTCCGATGATCTAATTGGCCTGCTTCGTTAGCTTTTGTGATATATAAAAAGGAGTTGCATAAATGAGAAAGATAATTTTCAGTATTTTCACAGGACTGCTTCTATGTTCTATGGTCTCTGCGAACGACTTGGTGCTGTGGTATCAGCAACCGGCATCTGTATGGACGCAGGCCTTGCCCATCGGCAACGGTCGGCTGGGAGCGATGGTGTTCGGAGGTATCGAAGAGGAAAGATTGCAGTTCAACGAAGAGACGCTGTGGAAGGGCCGGCCGCATGAATATCAGCATGAAGGGGCGGTGAAATTCCTGCCGGAAATTCGCAGGTTGCTGGACGAAGGCAAACAGGACCAGGCCGAGGACCTTGCCTTGAGAGAATTTATGAGCGTGCCGTTGCAGCAAAAGGCTTATCAGCCGTTCGGGAATCTTCGCATTTCTTTCCAAAATCATGATAATGTATCTGATTACAGACGTGAGCTGGATTTGGATACGGCGATAGCCACGGTGACATACAATCTCGGAGACGTGGCATATAAACGCGAGACGTTAAGCAGCTATCCCGACCAGGTCATCGTCTGGCGGATGTCTTCGGATAAATCCGGGCAGGTAAGCTTCACAGCGACGCTGGACAGCCCGCACGAATCGATAGAAACAAAAGCCTGTGGCGATGACCAATTGATAATGACCGGCAAAGTCACGGAGGGCGTCATCACCTTCGAGGCAAGATTGCAGGTGGTCGCCTTGGGCGGTGATGTAACTATTACCGACAAAACCATCACCGTAGAAAATGCAGATTCGGCTATGCTGCTTTTGGCCGGCCATACTAGTTTTAATAACTTCCAGGATGTCGGCGGCGATCCGACGGCCCGTTGTGAAGCAACAATCGAAGCGGTTTCCGGAAAATCCTTCGATAAGCTCGTCGATGCCCATGTCCGGGACTATCAACAGCTTTTCCATCGAGTCAGGCTGGACCTTGGAACTACGGAAGCGGCGAATCTTCCTACGGATCAGCGACTGAAAAATGCGGCGGATATTTCCGACCCGCAATTGGAAACGCTCTATTTCCAGTTCGGACGGTATCTGCTTATCGCAAGCTCCCGGCCCGGCACGAAACCCGCCAATCTTCAGGGAATCTGGAACGACTCGCTCAAACCGCCGTGGGAGAGTAAATACACCACGAATATCAACGCAGAGATGAACTACTGGCCGGCGGAGATTTGCAACCTGTCCGAGTGCCACCAGCCGCTCTTCGACCTTATCGATGACTGCGTCGTCTCCGGTCGCAAGACCGCACAGGCCCATTACGGTGCCCGCGGCTGGGTGTTGCACCATAATACCGACCTCTGGCGCGGCACAGCGCCAATCAACGCCTCGGACCACGGCATTTGGGTCACCGGCGGCGCCTGGCTGTGCCATCACCTGTGGGAGCACTACTTATTCACCGGCGATAAGGAATTTCTTGCCGAACGGGCTTATCCGGTCCTAAAGGAAGCATCGCAGTTTTTCGTGGATTTTTTAGTCGAAGATGCTAATACGGGTTGGCTGGTAAGCACGCCGTCCAATTCTCCCGAACAAGGCGGATTGGTAAAAGGCCCGACAATGGACCATCAGATTATCCGTAGTCTTTTCGACTATACCGCAAAAGCGGCGGCGATTTTAGAAGTGGACGAAGATTTCGCCAAACAACTCACTCAGATGCGTGCCCGGATAGCTCCGAATCAAATAGGCCGATACGGTCAGCTCCAGGAATGGCTCGAAGATATCGACAAACAAAATAATCAGCACAGACACATTTCTCACCTATGGGCTTTGTACCCAGGCTGGGAGATAACGGTTAAAACGCCGGAGTTGTTTGCAGCGGCCAAACAATCGCTGATTTTCAGAGGCGACGGCGGAACCGGCTGGAGCAAAGCCTGGAAGATTAATTGCTGGGCGCGTTTTTATGACGGCGACCATGCTCACAGTTTGCTCGTAGATGCAATCGCCGGCAATACATACCCGAATATGTTCGATGCGCACCCGCCTTTTCAAATTGACGGTAATTTCGGCGGAACATCGGGCATTGCTGAAATGCTGCTTCAAAGCCATACCGATGAAATTGTTTTACTTCCGGCGTTACCAAGCGCATGGCCGAGCGGCTCAGTAAAAGGTCTTCGCGCCCGCGGCGGATTCGAGATAGATATAGAATGGCGAAACAACCAACTTCTTACCGCTACGGTACATTCACTTTTGGGCAATCCCTGTAATTTACGCTGTGGCAGGGCGACTTGCCGGGTAGAAATCGAACAGGGGCAGACTTTCAAGTGGGATGGGCGCTGATACAATAAAACGGAAAACATATTGCAAAAAGGCAATTTTTGCTTTATATTTTTATCGGTTCGTTGATTAATCTGCGATTAAACCAATTTAATACAAGGTATTTTAATGACTGTATTTGAAGCTATACAGAGACGATATTCCTGCCGTTCGTATCAGGAAAAGAATATAGAGCAGGAAAAACTCGATAAGCTCTTGGAGGCGGCCCGATTAGCGCCTTCGGCGAAAAATACGCAGGATTGGCGTTTCGTAATTGTAACAGATAAGGAAATTAAAGCCCAGGTCGCTGCGACAACAAACAGGCCGGAAGTCTTCGTTAAAGCCGGTGCAATCATAGTCGCGTGCAGTAACAGTGATTATGTTATGCAATGCGGGCAGGCGATAGGGCCTATTGACGTCTCTATCGCACTCGAACATATCTGCCTGCAGGCAACGGAGTTAGGACTGGCGACTTGCTGGATAGGTTCTTTCAAAGCAGAAAAAGTCAGGACAATATTGTCTATTCCGGACGATATAAATATCGTCGAGCTGATGGCGGTCGGTTATCCGGCCGATAGTGCGAAACAGCCAAACCGTCTGGCCAAAGATGAAATAATCTGCTATGATAAATGGCAGTTCTAAATTGTCATTCCCGCGCAGGCGGGAATCCAGAATATAGAAATTGTCTTTCTCGGGGCCGTAGCTCAATTGGGAGAGTGCTGCGTTCGCAATGCAGAGGTTGAGGGTTCGAT
>CAZMZR010000015.1:5093-52821 GCA_964570855.1 uncultured Pirellulales bacterium | reverse complement strand
TGACCATTTAGATGTAGGGCCACCGGCACGAGGATATTTGCCGTCATTGTCGTTAGTATAAACCTGCATGGCTTTGCCTATGGAGGAAAGGTTATTTGCACAAGTTATTTGATAGGATTCTATGCGTGATTTACGACATGCAGGCTGTATGATGATTATTAAGAACATGCAAATAAAAGCAACGACGAGAATATCGACAGGCGTGAACTTAAATGTTGAAAACCGTCTAATCATTTTATGCTCCCTCCAAAGAATTATTGCATTCATTTGGAATCAGCCAAAAAAGCAAACTGGAAATCCCTCTGATTTAATTAATATAACAAATTCCCGCCGAATAATCAACTGATTTAGATAAAAGATATCGTACTTGGAGACTTTGTTTGATGTAGAATTACGCCGGTAATTGTGGCAAAATTAACTTGAATTGGTAAAAGAAAAGTCTTAAATTTGACCGGAAATGCGTTTGGCTCCGTGAAATCAGGCTAAAACAGGTTCATCGTTCGTTGTTCGAAGTTCATCGATGAACAATACGCCTCTAAGGGGTAAACTACAAGCTATGGATAAAAAAAAGGAGTTATGGAATGACTCTCAAAGACCTTTGGGCTGAGACAAGTGGCTGGCTGCGTTCTCATAAAATATACCGAGATTCAGACCATCGGCCTGATATAGATGAAGAAGGTCTGATGAGTCCTGGGGACGAATCGGTCGAACCGGCCGAAGCGGACGAGACGCCGGTCGAGCCTCAGAGCAACAATATTGTTGTTAAAGCAATTCCACCGGCCGACAGGCAGCCGGAGATGAGTCGTCCTTCCTCGGAATCGCTCGAAAAACTCCGGGAAGGATTCGATAAGTTAGTGAACCAGCTTGAGGGAATCAACGAGCATTTGAATCGTCAGGCCGAACAGCACGAAGCCCTGATGGGCCGGATTAAACAACTGCCGGAGTTGCTCGAAAGTATTCCCGCCATGGTGGAAAATCAAAAGCAGGTGACCGAGCAGCTTCTTGAGCAGCTAAGGGCGGCAGCGGCCAAGAACGAACAGTTCATCGATGCAGTTGACAAGATACCGAACGAGACGGCCAAGCAGACCGATGCTTTGGTTGATATCGACCATCAGCTTGCCGCCGCCGCGGATATCGATGTCCAGATGTCGGAGAATTTCAATCACTTCTATCAAACTTTAGACAAAATGAACCAGAGCACTATCAAACAGACCGACGGCATTTTGCAGATGAGCAAGACTTTCGCCGCCAGCGACAGGTACCTCAAATATATCATATCAAAACAGAGCAAGCGTTTTATGTGGATTTTTATCGCCGCGGTCAGTGTGTGCGTTGTCGTGATTTTGATTCTGACCGGCATAATTATTTATCTAAGGGCCGTCTAAACGTCTGAAGAGCCGTCATATTGAATTGTTCGGTATTTCGCTTCGTTTTACGGAGTATATTCCGGAAGAAAATTATAGGGAAAAATTTGCACGAACAAAAAAGAGTTGAAAAACGCCTGCGTTTCGTTAAACTGCACTGGCTTGGCTATGCCATAGGCAGGACTATTGTGAATATCCTGATTTGTAACGATGGTGGAAAATCGAAAGGAGTAAAGAAAGTGAAGATTCGTAAGAGTATTTTTGCACTTTTAGTGCTGAGTTTCGTTTTTGCATTCAGCTCGGCGGCGATAGCTTCGGAAGGCCCGCAGGAAAGCCAGAGCGGCATCCCGTTAGGATGGTTAATTTCGCCGATTGGGGCACTGTTGGCACTGGGCTTCGCATATTACTTCTATAAGAAGATGATGGAGGCACCCGAAGGCACGGACAAGATGAAGGAAATCGCCAAATACGTCCGCGAGGGCGCCTATGCCTACCTGTACCGACAGTACAGCGTAGTAGCGCTGGTGTTCCTTATTCTGTTGGCGATTTTTGCATTCTGTGCGTATAAGGGGGTTCAAAATCCGTTCGTCCCGGTGGCTTTTCTTACCGGCGGATTTTTCAGCGGTCTTTGCGGCTTTTTGGGTATGAAGACCGCGACAAACGCCTCGGCACGGACGGCACAAGGCGCCAGTAAAAGCCTCAACAGCGGCCTGCGGGTCGCTTTCAGGTCCGGTTCGGTGATGGGACTTGTCGTTGTCGGATTCGGGCTGCTGGATATCTCGCTGTGGTATCTGATATTGGATAAGCTGGTTTATACGACCACAAATATGGCGAACGGACTGGAATTTCTGGGTTTGCAGTTGGTACCCCAGGGGATGGAGCCGGGTCATAAGCTCGTCGAAATAACAACCACAATGATTACATTCGGTATGGGTGCTTCGACCCAGGCGTTGTTCGCCCGTGTCGGCGGCGGAATTTATACCAAGGCCGCGGACGTCGGGGCGGATTTGGTCGGCAAAGTCGAGGCCGGTATCCCCGAAGACGACCCGAGGAATCCCGCTACTATCGCCGATAATGTCGGTGATAACGTCGGCGACGTTGCCGGTATGGGAGCGGACCTGTACGAGAGTTATTGCGGTTCGATCCTTGCTACCGCTGCTCTCGGTGCGGCACTGCCGGCGGCGGCTCTTGCCGGCAGAGACATGGACCCGCTCAAAGCCGTTCTTGCTCCTATGGTGGTTGCAGGTATGGGTATCGTCCTTTCGATTGCAGGTATCTTTATGGTTCGCTGTAAGGAGGACGCAAGTCAGAAAAATCTTCTACGTGCCCTTTTATTCGGCACATTGAGCAGTTCGGTCCTGATTATTGCAGCGGTGGCGTTACTGGCCCAGCTTGGCTGGATTACATGGGGCATTTTCGGCTCGGTGGTTTCCGGTTTGCTTGCCGGCGTGATTATAGGCCAGTTGACCGAATATTACACATCCGACGAATACGGCCCGACAAGAGGAATTGCCGACCAGGCGGAAATGGGTCCGGCCACGACGATTATAGATGGTTTGGCCACCGGCATGTTCTCGACCGGTCTGCCTGTGATAACGATTGTAATCGGCATCTTGTGCGCGTTTGGTTTTGCCGGCGGTTTTACGAGTGTGCCGATGGGCCTTTACGGTATCGGCTTTGCCGCGGTCGGGATGCTCGCCACGTTGGGTATTACACTTGCGACCGATGCCTACGGCCCGATTGCCGACAACGCTGGCGGTAATGCTGAGATGAGCGGTCTGGGGCCTCAGGTCAGAAGAAGGACAGACGCCCTCGATTCGCTCGGTAATACCACCGCGGCGACAGGTAAGGGTTTTGCGATAGGCTCGGCTGCGCTGACGGCGATGGCGCTGTTGGCCGCATATATAGAAGAAGTGCGAATCTGGATTTCACGACTGGCTATCGACGCCGGCGGGACTTTCCAGGTCGGTAGCGTGACATTTACGCCCGAAAGCGTCAAGACTGCGGAAATACCAACTTTTATAGAAGCATATAACCTGACGATTATGAATCCGAAGCTTATCTGCGGCCTGTTTCTCGGTGCGATGATGGCCTTTGTTTTCTGTGCCATGACGATGAAGGCGGTCGGCAGAGCGGCCGGCGCTATGGTCAATGAAGTCAGGCGGCAGTTCAGGGAAATAGCCGGTATTATGGAAGGTACGGGCACGCCCGATTATGCACGATGCGTTTCCATTTCCACAAAGGGCGCTCAGAAAGAGATGATTCTGCCCTCGCTGCTGGCGATTATTGTTCCGGTTGTGACGGGGCTGCTGTTGGGTGTGGCCGGTGTGATGGGACTGCTGGCGGGCGGATTGAGCTGCGGATTTGTCCTGGCGATTATGCTCAATAACGCCGGCGGAGCGTGGGACAACGCCAAGAAGTATATCGAAAAAGGCGCGCACGGCGGCAAAGGCTCCGATGCGCACAAGGCCGCCGTCGTCGGTGACACCGTCGGCGATCCGTGCAAGGACACTTCCGGACCGAGCCTGAATATTCTGATAAAACTGATGACGATGGTCAGCGTGGTCTTCTCAGGCGTGATAGTAAAATTCGGACCGGTTATCAGCGGCTGGCTCCACCTCGGCGGACAGTAAAATTCATAAAGTGTTAGGCCGTTTTCGCCGAAAAAGCTCTTGAGGTGAAAAACGATTATAAGGCATAATCTAATAAAAGGTGATTGGTTATTTGCTTTGTTCAAGTTCCTGCTTGTTCTTGCGATTATCATCATCTTTGGCTATTTGTTCTGCAGACCGCCTTATTGTTATTAATCACACATTAGTTGACATAACTTAGCAATATTTGTAATCTATCGGGGTGGCCGATGAGGCCGCCCTTTTTTTATTGAAGATGAAGATAAGGATATAGGTTTTGGCTAAAAGACAAGGTTCCAAAGAGAAGAAATTTGCCCTTGCTGCGGCGAAGATAGCGGCAGAGAGGCATTGCAGTGATATTGTGGTTCTGGATTTGACGGGCATGTCGCCGGCGACCGATTTCTTTGTGATAGCCACCGGTACGAGCGGCCGGCAGATGCGAACCGTGGCCGATGAGATTTCCCAGGCCGCAAGGGAGATGGGTCTGCAGCGGTTCGGCAGGGCCGGCTACGAGAAGGGTCGATGGATTTTGCTCGATTACATCGATATTGTCGTCCATATCTTCGATGAGCAGTATCGCGACTACTACGATTTGGAATTGCTCTGGGGCGACGCCGAGAGATTGAAAAATTGATTGATAGATTTATATGAAGATTGTTTTAGACATACTTGAAGAGCGAATCAGTGCCGCGATGTCTGCCGTCGCGGGGCGGGATGACTGTGCCGCTATCGTCAGGCCGACGACGGATGCGAAGTTCGGCGATTATCAGGCCAACGGCGTAATGGCGCTGGCAAAGCAAATAAAGACCAATCCACGCAAATTAGCCGAGCAGGTTGTGGAGAAACTGGATATCAGTGATATTTGCGAGCCGCCGGAAATCGCCGGGCCGGGCTTTATTAACCTGCGACTAAGTAGTCGATTTCTCGAAAAAATTATTCTTGATGTTTACCATCATCGCGTACCACAGACTATGCCTGATGGAACACCTTTTCCATACCCCCAAGAAAGATTTGGTATAGATAAAATTTCCAATCCAAAGACTTTTGTTGTTGATTTTTCTGCGCCAAATATTGCAAAGGAAATGCACGTTGGTCACCTGCGCAGCACAATCATCGGCGATTGTATCTGCCGAACGCTCCGATTTTTAGGCCATAATGTCATCCCCCAGAACCATATCGGCGACTGGGGAACTCAATTCGGGATGCTTTGTGCCCTTTATAACAGAAAAAGAGATAAAGCAATTAAGGATGGGAAAAAAACTTTTCCATATTTACCTTTAACGGATTTGGAAACATTCTATAAAGAAGCTAAGATCCTTTTTGACACAGATGAACAATTTGCCAAAGAAGCACGTGAGGCAGTCGCAGGCTTACATTCAGGCGACCAAATTTGGATGAGCCATTGGCAGCAAATAGTTCGGCAAACTGAACAACACTTTCAAGAAATATATATCAAACTCGGTGTTTATGGCGCAGCAACAAATATTCGTGGTGAGAGTTTTTATAAAGATATGCTGCCTGACGTTGTCGATGATTTGCAAAAGGAGGGTATCGCCGAGAAATCCGATGGTGCTGTTTGTGTATTTCCGGAGGGATTTAAGAATAAAGAGGGCGAGCCTTTGCCATTTATTATTCAAAAGAGCGATGGTGCTTATCTTTACGCCACGACGGATCTGGCGGCGATTCGTTATCGCGTCAACGAATTGAAGGCCAAACGAATAATCTATGTCACCGACTCGCGGCAGAAGCTGCATTTTGAGATGCTCTTTGCCGTCGCACGAAAAGCCGGTTGGGACATAAAGCAGAAGATAGAAGACGGAGGACAGAAGACAGAATTTGCGCATGTTATGTTTGGTTCTGTTTTGGGTGAAGACGGTTCGCCGCTTAAGACTCGTTCAGGCGAAAATGTAAAATTGAAAGATTTGCTCGACGAGGCAATCGAGCGAGCCAAAAAGGTGGTCGAGCAAAAGAACCCGGAACTTTCGCCGGAGGAAAAAGAGAAGATCGCCAAAGCGGTCGGAATCGGGGCCGTCAAGTATGCCGACTTCTCCAACAATCGCACGAGCGATTATGTATTTAGCTTCGATAAGATGTTAGCGATGGATGGCAATACCGCCCCTTATATGCAGTACGCCTACGCCCGGATATCCTCAATTATGGAAAAGGGCAAGAAAGAAAGAGTTATTAATACTGAAAAAGAAATTTCAGAAATAATAACTCTGAATCTTTCCGAGCCGGACGAGCTGGATTTGGCCAAACACCTGATTCGTTACGGCGAGGCGATACAGGCGGCCGCAAGTGATTACAGGCCGAACTATCTGACCGCCTATCTTTACGAGCTTGCGCAGAAGTTCAGCGCGTTTTATACGAATTGTCCCGTCCTCAAGGCCGGGCCGGAGAAGAGACCTACGAGGCTGCTGCTTTGCGATTTGACTGCACGAACTATCAGGCACGGCCTGAGCGAATTGTTAGGTATCGAGGTCGTCGAACAGATGTAAAGCCCCATTGCAAAGGATTTTCCTTAACATAAGGGGCTGGAGGTAAAAAGTAATGAAAATCGTCCAGGGAAAGTTCAACGTAAGTACGAAAAGCCGCAACCAGATGATAGATATCACCAGCCAGGTTCGGTCATTGGTGGGTGAATCGGGCATTTCCGACGGCGAGGTAATAGTCTATTGCCCCCATACTACCGCGGCGATAACCATAAACGAAAACGCCGACCCGTCCGTCCAGCACGATATACTTCTGACCCTGGAAGAATTGTTTCCCGCTAATCGCCCCGGCTACCGGCATTACGAAGGCAATTCCGACGCCCATTGCAAAAGCACATTAGTCGGCTGCAGCGAGCAGATACTGCTCAAGGACGAGTCTTTGCAGCTCGGTACATGGCAGGGTATTTTCTTCTGCGAATTCGACGGCCCGCGCAGCAGGAAGGTCATCGTACAGGTTCGCGGGCAGTAAGTTCTAATTCCAGTAGTTTTTTTTATCATAGAGACTTATATGAATAAATCTACTGTAGAAAACACTAATAAAAGCAAAATTAGTCCTAACGTTATTCTTTTAAGCGTCGTTAGTCTCATTAATGATTTCAGCAGTGAGATAATAATGCCCATTCTTCCGATGTTTCTTGAGTCACTCGGAGGAACTGGTAAAGTAATCGGTCTGGCCGGCGGATTGCGTGACAGTATATCAAGCATTTTGAAAATTTTTAGCGGCTACTGGTCCGACAAAACAGACAAGAGAAAGATTTTCGTTTACGCGGGCTATTTTGTATCGGCTATTTTTAAGATTCTGCTTGCATTGTCGCGTACTTGGCCGCTCGCCCTTACGTTTTCATCTTTGGAAAGAGTGGGAAAAGGTTTAAGAACAGCTCCGCGAGATGCGATAATTGCCGAGTCGGTGACTGACCAACAGGGTAAAAATTTTGGCATACACAGGGCATTTGATACTGCCGGTGCTGTACTTGGAGCTATTGGGGCGCTTTGCCTGTTCTGGCTTCTGAATTTAAGTTTCAAAACAATTATAATGATTGCAGGTGTGCTTGGTCTTCTGGCATTGATACCGGTGTATTTTGTCAAGGAAACTCCGTCCGAACCACAGAATGTGACATTAAAAATGGGCTTGAAAGGTTTATCCAAACCATTAAAACTGTTCATAATTATTTCAAGTGTTTTTGCGCTTGGCAATTTCAGCTATATGTTTTTTATTTTGAAAGCCCAGCAGCATTTCACCGGCAAATCGTCTGTAATAATTCCGATTCTTTTATATATTTTGTTCAACATATCTTACAGTTCACTGGCAGTATTTTTCGGTTCAATCTCAGATAAAATCGGCAGGGAAAAAGTCATTATTCTGGGCTACCTTATATTTTCCATAACATCAATAGGCTTTATTTTTTTTAATTCTATAATCGGTTTTATTTTCTTGTTTATTCTTTATGGTTTGATGCACGCAGCGATAGATGGAAACCAGCGAGCGTATGTGGCAGATTTGGCCAGTACAAATCTCAAGGCAACAGCATTAGGTACATTTCACACTATGACGGGTCTAATGGCTCTTCCAGCCGGCTTGATAGCCGGATTTCTTTGGGATAATATCGGGCAAAATGCTGTTTTTATCTATGGTGGAAGTTTAGGTGTACTTTCAGTGCTTCTTTTTATATTTTTCAGAAGCAATTTTAATTTCAAAATAATTACATTATGAAAACAATAGTAAGATTACAAAATATTCATTTTAAACGTAACAGCCGCACAATTCTCAATAACATATCATGGACTATCGAGGAAAAACAACATTGGGCATTGCTCGGCGCAAACGGTTCCGGCAAAACCACACTATTAAAAATTATCACCGGTTATGAATGGCCTACTATAGGTTCGGTTCATGTATTTGGCGAACGTTTTGGTAACTGCAATCTTCGCGAGCTTCGCAAACGTATCGGCTGGGTAAGTACGGCTCTGGAGCACAGGCTGCCGGGAAACGATTCGGCTATCGAAATAGTTCTATCCGGTATTGATGCTTCGATGGGGATTTTTCGCGAAATAACTGAAAAAGACCTTCGACTTGCACATGATGCGCTTGCGATGGTAAATGCAGCAAATTGTACAGACAGAAAATTCGGTATCCTCTCACAGGGTGAACAGCAGCGAATACTCATCGCACGAGCATTAGTGAATCAGCCGGGCTTGCTGATTTTAGATGAGCCGTGTGCCGGGCTTGATCCTGCGGCGAAGGTGCGTTTTCTGGATGATTTGTCCGGTCTTGCCAATCGTCCCGATGCACCAACAATGATATTAGTGACTCATCACACAGAGGAAATCGACTCATGGATAAACCACGTCATGGTTCTCAAGAACGGCCGGGTCCTCTCGTCCGGTTTGAAAGCTGAAGTTCTTACGAATGATATATTAAGCAGGGCATTGGATATGGAAATGCTCGTTAAAAAAGAAGGACAAAAATATTATTTAAGGTCCTTATAAAGACTCTGCCTTGAAAAGCCTTAAAAGCAATCCATTGCAAATACGAATTCATTCACTTTTGAAAAGCACAGGTAATATTAACACTATGCCCATATTATAATTATGCGCGAGTTGTGATAATAAATAGCGATTTGGTTGTTAAAAGCGCATAAAAAAGGCGAGGTGGTGGAACCGGCTGGGGGGGAGACCGGCGGACCACACTGCCTCGCCGAGGTTTAGAAGCACCTAAGGTGCATAATTTCGCTTATAAGTTTAAAATCGCACCCCATTTCAAAGAACGGTATAAAAGTAACGTTTCAACGAAATTCTGTCAAGAAAATAATAGAAGAGCAAAAAACGCCCTCATTAGAATATTACTACACCTCACACTACTAAAGAGTATTTTATAATTTTTTGGGCAAAAAATCAAGTATAAAATTGCGTTTTTTTGTGTTTTCTGAACATTATATTGTTGAAATTAATGCCCTTAATCCTTTACCCTGCATAGTTAATCTTATTGTCACAGGCCTGATGTTCCCTGCGGCCGAACGATAATCCGACATTTTAATAGACCGACTTGCTTAGTGGCTTTGGTAAATTCAAGGCCCGCAAAAATCAAGGTTTACATTGAAAATTACTTCATATATATAGAATCGGTATAGTATATGAATCTGCTTGATAGAAAAAATCCGATAAAACTTCAGCCGTCATTACTTTTTACTGGCATAAAGTTCTTTTGCCTGATATTTTTATTATATCATTGTTTTTGTGGTGGATCGAACACATCAGGAATGAATTGTTAATGGTTCTCTTATGGCAAAAATTTCTGAAAGACTAAAGCGTATAGAAGATACCATTGCCTCGGCCTGCGCCCGCTCGGGCAGGGACCGAGGTGATGTAAAGCTTGTCGTAGTGACTAAATCCGCCACAATCGATGCAGTAGAACAGGTAATCCGGCTGGGCTATACGGAGCTGGGTGAGAATCGGGTTCAGCAGCTCAAGAAGGTTTCTGCGCAGGTAGCCGGAATTTTACAGGACGGCAACGGCAACTCGGATCTGCTCGGGAAGATCAATTGGCATATGATCGGTCATCTTCAGCGCAACAAGGTCCGCCAGGTCCTGCCTATAACTTCTTTGATACACTCGGTGGACACACTTCGACTGGCCGAGGAAATCAACAATGCAGCGGTAAAGCTGAACGTACTTCCGAAAGTGCTTCTGCAGGTCAACGCTTCCAATGAGCCACAAAAATACGGTGTTCCGGTCGGAGCGGCCACTCACCTGGCCGAACAGATAGAAACCCTCTCTCACTTAAAACTGGCCGGTATAATGACAATGGCTCCGTTAACTCGCGATAAAAACGTGGTTCGAACGAATTTTGTTCGGGCGGCGGAGTTATTTGCCGAGATGCGCGGCGAAAAAATTGTCGGTCCGCAGTTTATCGAGCTGAGTATGGGTATGAGCTCGGACTACGAAGTCGCCATAGAAGAGGGTGCGACTATTCTTCGCATCGGCTCGGCAATTTTTGCCGGTTAAATACAAAAAAAACATTAGAAAATACAAAGTACCCCCCTCAACAAGCCGAAATTTAGCATATTGATGGTTAACCGTCGTCAGTCAGTGATATTTTATGGACAGCGGTCTTATAACCCGGCAATCGGAAAGGTTACCGCCAGTATAGGGTCCGATAAGGCTGACGGAAGTATATAATAATGGAAAAAGTAGAATCACATAGTTTTATTGGTCAGAAGAAAAGCTTCATTGATGTTCTGTACATCACGAACCGGGAGCAGATGCCCCTGGAAATAAAGCAGCTTTTCAGCCAAAAAGGTGTGTCCTACCGTGTACTTGCGGTCAATAAATTTTCCGAGGCTCGCGACAGTCTTGATTTGATAGGGACCGTTGTTATCGATATGAAGGGCGGGAAATCCTCACCGCAGTTGGTTCAAATCATCGAATCACTCGATTCCAAACATATCGGTGTAATTCTTCTTGCAGACCTGACAAAACTACCGGTTGATAGCCCTTCGCTATTGCAATCAACAACCGGCTTGTCGATAAGTGAAATCCCGGAAGTTATTTCCCTTGATGAGTTGTGGGTAAAGCTCAGCACCAACCTTAAAAATCAGAAAAAAAATTCCGGACAGGCGGCAAAACCGGCGGTTTCACCGAAGCCGGTACAGGCAAGTTATAAGAACAAGCTTGCCGAGCAAATAGATACGGCGAGGATGTTAATAGAAAATCTGGCGGAGCAGCTTCGTTTGGCTGGTCTTGTACAAAAGGATTTTTTACCTACAAAGCTGCCTCAGACCGACAAAGTACGATGGGCTACGTTATTTTTACCGGCCGAATGGGTATCCGGGGATATTTACGATGTTGTCCGCGTCGATGAAGAGCATATCGGTTTCTATTTGGCCGATGTAGTAGGCCATGGAATGCCTGCGGCATTGTTAACTATCTTTCTAAAACAGGCACTGGTTATGCGTCAGACCATAGAGAACAACTACCGTGTGTTCCCGCCGGACGAAGTGGTCAAGAATCTGAATATTCGAATGGCTGCACAGAAACTGTCCGGCTATCAGTTTGCCACATGTTGTTATTGTTTGTTGAATATCAAAACGTTGGAACTGACGTACGCACGGGCCGGGCATCCCTACCCTATCCTTATAAGAGACGGACGGGCGCTCGAACAACTGGAAATAAGAGGTTCGCTGCTGGGAGTTTTTGATCAGGCTGAATTTCCCCAGCGGACTATAAAGCTCAAACCGGGCGATAAATTGCTTCTGTATTCCGACGGGGCCGATTCCCTGATCGGCGGTTTTAGCGACCGGGTCGGCTTTCGCTTCACGAAGGAATTTCAGGAAATCAAACACCTGCCTATTGCCGAAATGCTGGAGGTGTTCAACTCGCATATACAGAATCAGGGAATCGATCAGGTTGAAATTGACGACATTACAATGGTCGGCCTCGAAATCCTCAAATAAATTCAGACTCTTCATATTTCTTCGGTGGTTTGCATAGCATTTCAAGACCGTATTGGTCCGTTTTTTACCACACCGATTACTCTGTGTTATCGGACAGCTATGTCCGTAAGGTATCTCAATCAGCATTATGCGGCTTAATTGGTGAAATACATTAAAAAAAGCAAATTTCAGGCTTTTGCTGTTTTCCGGTTTTTAAATTCGGGGGGGTAAAATAATTATATGACCATCTGATTAATCCGGCCGGCAAATCTGTCGAAGTTATAAGTGATAAGAAAAAAGTATCACAAGTAAATTGGGGAATACAGACCAGATTTTGGGGCGTAGTTTTTGAAGTACGTATTTCTTACAGCTTTTGTTTTATTGGCCTTATTGCCGCAGGGTGTCTTTGGGCAGCAATTAATGTCGAGCACTCATGATGAGTCCCATGATGATATCTATAATATGGATATTCATGAACTCATGGAGATAGATATCAGAACCGGCAAGCCCGGCTGGTTCGGCACCCAGCTCGAGCAACTCGAATTCGAACCTTATGTACACGGTTACGTCTCAATGGATTACAGAAGTTACGATTTGAATCGTGGCGGTCGGATTGATAGCTTTGATATGCATTATTTCAATGTTATCGTTGGTACAAATATCAACGGCGAAATTGCTGCGGAAGTATTGCTGGAATACGAACATGGCGGTGATGATATGGGGGTTCGCTACGGCATTCTTGATTATAAGATAGCAGAACCGATTATCCTGCGCATGGGAAAATTCCTGGTGCCGATGGGAAGGTTCAACGAGTTTCTCAGTCCGGAATACGCCAATAAACTGCCCGATCGCCCGAAGTGCTTATGGAATATAGTTCCAATAGTATGGGCCGAAACGGGTGTACAGATAAAGGGTGAATACATCCTTCCATCTAAGCAATCGGTGAACTACGCATTCTATGTGGTCAACGGCCTGGAGCAGTCTGCGAATACCGACGGTTCGGTTGCGGATGGCGGGAATATCCGAGATATGCGTCAGAACAACAGGGACGGTAATAACAGCAGCAAGGCCTGGGGTGGCAGAATCGGATTCAGGCCTTATAAGGAACTGGAAATCGGTGCTTCTTACTACACCGGAAAATATACGATTGACGGTAATCAGAATCTTTCCATCATGGATTTCCACGCAGAATACGAGAAAGACGGCCTGACTCTCAGGGGGGAATATGTCAGGGCTGACCAGCAGACAAGTGGGTCGGACCTGCTTAAAGACGGATTCTATGCCGAAGCGGCATACGGTGTTAATCAGTTCTTTGAGCCTGTTATAAGGTATGATCAGGCTGATTTGGACGACGGCTCCGGTCACAAATATAAGAGAAGTACGGTTGGACTGGTATATTATCCGAATCCGAAACTTCATCCGATGTTCAGTTTCAGAGTGGGTCAAAGCTTTATACATGACGACGGCACCGGTGACAGAGAAGGCGAATTCGTGGTACAATGTGTTATTGGTTTCTAAAAAACTTTTCAATAGCTTTTAATGTGGTATAATAAGTTGCATTTGGAAAAGAAAACGATGAGAAAACGTGGACATGTGGTAATAGTTGCCATACTGGCGGTGACATATACGATGCTAAGTATGTCACCGGCCGCCGCTGAAACTACATCCTCACATGAATACCGAGTTAAAGCCGCTTTCATGTCCCAGTTTGTAAATTTCATCGATGGCTGGAAATTCCAGCAGAAGGAAAGCGAGCGCAATGAAAACGGCTCAAACAGTGATGAAAAAATATTCGTAGGAATTATCGGTGAAAATCCGTTCAAAGATGCTTTTGTACCGTTAATGGAGAATAAAACCAGGGATAGAAAAATAGCTCTCAAACAATTCAGGGGCTTTTCCGATCTTAAGAAGAAAAACAAGGAGATTGAGGTTCATCCCGATATCGAAGATATCAAAAAGTGTGATATGCTCTTTTTATGTTCTTCGGAGAAGCAGTACATAGTCGATATTCTTAAGCCGATTCAGAGCGAAAGAATTCTTACTGTTGCCGACACGCAGGGCTTCATAGAACAGGGAGGTATCATCAACTTTATAATTGAAAAGAACAGAGTACGATTCGAAGTCAACGTTATCGCCGCCAAACGGGCGAATCTGATACTCAGATCCAAGCTCCTGAGATTAGCCGCACGGGTAATTATGGAAGACAAGCTTGAGGAAAAATAGGATTTGAGAACAATTCTTCCGGCCTGTATTTCAATTAGAGACAATCATATTTTCAGCCTCCCCTGTATTAACGGCATCGGGAACATGCGGTAAAGAATTTGCCTTTGACTAATTGCCCTGTGCTTTTGGCGGTGATGAGCGGCTTCACAAAGTTCCGATAACTACGCAAATAGGTCTCAATAGTGTCGTTTTTAAGCCGTAAATTCATGTTTCTGATAATTACTGCGAATTAAAACAGCTCTCGACGGATATTTGCAGTAGTTTTATGAACCGGCCGGTAAACGGGAAATTACTTGCAAAAATGTCCCCTGCGGTTATACTTATGTCTCAACTTCGTTATGCCTTGTAAGTGATAAGTAATACAGCGCAATACGAATTTATCAAAAAGGAAAGCGACGATGGCCCAAAAAGACATCGATATAAAGAAGATAAAAGAGCTGATTGAAATAATGAAGCAAAACGGGCTTGAAGAGCTTGAGATCAAGCAGGATGACGACAAGATTTATCTCAAGCGTTGTCAACCCCACCCACCGGTGTTAACCGCTTTGCCGATAACAAAACAGCAGGTCGGGCCGGCACCTGTCGGTCCCGCGGGTACAGGCGCTTTAGATCAGGCCGGTGCCGTACAACAGGAAGACATAGTAGAAATAAAATCACCCATTGTAGGGACTTTTTATGCCAAGCCGAGTCCCGATTCCGAGCCTTACGTCGAGACCGGATCGACCGTAAGCCCCCAGACGATAGTCTGTATCATTGAAGCAATGAAGGTTATGAACGAGATTAAGGCCGAGGTAAACGGGACAATTGTCGAGTCACTTGTCACCGACGGCCAGGCCGTTGAGTACGGCCAGGTACTGTTCAGGGTCAGGCCCGATTAATCAAAATACTCCGTGTGGAACCGAACGAGAAGCGGGTTTATGTTTTCAAGAATACTGATAGCAAATCGTGGTGAAATAGCGCTGCGTATCATTCGTGCCTGTCGTGAGCTTGGTATCGAATCGGTAGTGGTATATTCCGAGGCCGACAAAGAGGCCCCGTATCTGCAGCTCGCAGACGAGGCGGTCTGTATAGGCCCGGCCGATTGCTCGAAGAGCTATCTCAATATTGCGCGTATTATGAGCGCCGCCGAGATTACGGATGTCGAGGCGATCCATCCGGGTTACGGCTTCCTGGCCGAGAATATCGAGTTCGCCAGGATTTGCCGCGAGTGTGGTATAACATTCATCGGACCTCCTGTCGAGGCGATGCAGCTACTCGGTGACAAGGTCCGCGCCCGCGAGCTGGCACGTCAGGCACGTGTGCCGATTGTGCCCGGCTCGGACGGGATTATAGATGAGGACTCAAAGGCGCTTGGGCTGGCCAATGACATGGGATACCCGGTGATAATAAAGGCCACTGCGGGCGGTGGCGGACGCGGGATGAGAATCGTTCACAACGACATTTCTCTGCGTTCGGCTTTTAATGCGGCCAGAGCCGAGGCTGAAATCGCCTTCGGTAACGGCAGTGTGTACCTGGAAAAATATATTGTCGAGCCCAGGCATGTCGAGGTCCAGGTGATGGCGGACGACAAAGGTAACGCACTGCATTTTTTTGAAAGAGACTGCTCCGTCCAGCGAAGACATCAAAAAATGATCGAGGAATCGCCTTGTCCGGTTCTGGATAAACGTACCAGGGAAGAGCTGTGTGAGGCGGCATTGAGGATTGTAAGGGAAGCTAAATATGTCAATGCGGCAACAATCGAGTTTCTACTGGACAAGGATAAGAAGTTTTACTTCATCGAGGCGAACGCCCGAATACAGGTCGAACACCCTGTTACCGAGATGGTGACAGGCTGCGATTTGATTAAGTACCAGTTGAAAATCGCCTCCGGAATGCCTATCGGATTGAGCCAGAGAGATATAAAGCACAACGGCGTGGCTATCGAGTGCCGGATAAACGCAGAGGACCCTGAGAATAATTTCGCCCCGTCGCCGGGTAAGATTACGCGTTACATTCCGCCAGGCGGACCCGGAGTCAGAGTCGATTCGCATGTATATCAGGGCTGTATTATCTCTTCGACCTATGATTCGATGATTGCCAAGCTTATTGTTCATCAAAAGACGCGGACCGAAGCGATTGCAACTATGAAAAGGGCGCTGCAGGAATTTGTCATTGAGCCGATTAAAACTACAATTCCCATCTGTCTGGATATCCTCTCGCACAACCAGTTTATTAAAAATCAGATTGATACCGGCTTTGTCGAGCGAACCTTCTAATTCGTATCTCATTAAATATCGACCATCGTTGCAAAATCGTCGGCCCGATGCAATCTCAATCCATCGCAATCAAAGAGACAGCAGCGCACAGCGGAATTTTTTCCGTATGAATATGCACAGCAGCAGTGGCAAGATGTGAAACGCAGGTTACGATCGCTCAGGAGCGATTAAGTCTTCGTAGGTTTCGCGTTTTCTGATTATGGAGAATTTATCGTTGTCAACGAGCACTTCGGCGGCCCTGCCGCGGGCGTTATAATTGCTGCTCATAGTAAAACCATAGGCGCCGGTGGTAAATACACAGATAAGATCGCCGCGTTTGACCGGCGGCAGTGCCCTGTCCCTGGCAAGGAAATCCGCTCCCTCGCAAATCGGCCCGACAACATCGACGACTTCTGTGCCGTCTATCTGCAGATTCTGACTCCGACGGGGCGGAACAAATTTATCATCGACCTTCGCAGGCCAGATGAAATGAAAAGCCTGATACAGTGAAGGTCGAATCAAATCATTCATCCCGGCGTCGACAATAACAAATTTTTTGCTGCCTCCCCGCTTGGTATAAACAGTGCGGGCGAGCAGAACGCCTGCATTGGCGCATATACTTTTGCCCGGCTCCAGGATTAGTTTGAGATTTTTATCTTTGAGCAGCGGCACAATACCCGCCGCATACTCGTCGGCCGAAGGGACCGAGTCGGATTCGTAATCGGCGCCGTAGCCGCCGCCCAAATCGAGGGCCTCGATAGTGTGCCCCCTGCTGCGAAGCTTCTCGATAAGCGGTAGGATTTTTTTTACCGCATCCACATAGGGATCGGTAACTTTTCCACCGCTGCCGAGGTGGACATGAACCGCGCAAAGATTTACATTTCCACTACCGTCGTACTTTTCGAATATGTTTATGGCGCGCTCGATATCGACACCGAACTTGGTTTCCTTTTTACCTGTTCTGATATAGGCGTGTGTTTTGTATTCGATATCGGGATTGACACGCAGCGCCGCTTTGGTCTGTTTGCCGAGTTTTCCTGCCAATGCAATAAGATTTTCCAGCTCCGCTTCCGATTCGATATTGAAATATTCTATATCGGCGTTGAGCGCTTCGATGATTTCCGGGTCGGTTTTACCGACGCCGGCGAAAACAATTTTCGACGGCTCGCCGCCGGCCTGCAGGGCTCGAAACAATTCCCCGCCGCTGACAACATCGAATCCGCTTCCCAGTTCGGCCATAAACTTTAGGATATTGATATTGCCGCAGGCCTTGACGGAGTAGCAAATCATAGTGTCAAGTTCGCTGTATGCCTTTTGAATTTTTTGCAGGTGGTCGATGAAAGTAGCTTTACTGTAGATGTACACAGGCGTGCTTGCGGCTTCGGCGATTTTGTCGATATTGACATTTTCAGCAAAAAGACTGCCTTTTTTGTAGGTAAAATGATCCATATTATCCATTGCCCTTATACTGTTCATAAATACAAGCGTAGGTTTAAGCGGATAGTATAAGCAATTGAATCAAAATTGCAAGATTACTGTTGGTTCCGATGGATTGAGGTGGTAATTGACTGTAAACAGCGATGGTGTTATGTATCCAAAAAAAATGGAAGGCTCTACTGCAGTGTAAGGGCCTTCCATCTTCCGCGTAACCGCTATGAGCCTTGATTTTACAATCGCGGCTCAAACGACCGGTTTCTACCGGCAGCCCGCCGAAATCAATAGATTTTTTCGAGGACGGGCTTATGTCTGAACTGCTACGCTATTTTTTCTTCTTTGCCGCTTTCTTCTTTGCCGGTTTTTTCTTTGCGGCTTTCTTGGTCACTTTCTTCTTGGCTACTTTCTTCTTTGCTTTCTTCTTTGCCATTATTGTGTCACCTCCTTTTGGCTCACAAAATCCTTTTCTATTTTTTCATAACTATCACAATATGTATAACAATAAAAAAAAATATGATATAAATAAACAAAAAAATAAAATATTTTATATATTTCTTTATCGTCTAAAACTTTAATAATACTTAATAAAATTTTAAGTTGTCAATGTTTTACACACCTTGATATATTGTTTACCATACTCAATGTAAAGCAAAAAATATGTTACTTCTTAAATTTTTTTTGTTTTATAATTTTTTGAAGAGTCGGGTTTCATTAGTTGTATGCTGTGATATTTTGAACGTGTCACTTGGTCGTTGTTGAGAATTTTATGTCTGTAAAACGAATAGTTTTGTTCGGCGGCTCGTTCGATCCTGTTCACCTCGGCCACACGACGGTTGCCTCTGCGGCCGCTCAATATATACGAGCGGAAAAAACAATTTTCATCCCGGCAAAGCGTTCCCCGTTAAAGAGTTTTTCACCCCATGCAAGTGACATTGATCGACTGGAGATGCTGAAACTTGCCATAGCCGGCAACGAGATTTTCGAGGCGAGTGACTGCGAAATAAAACGACAATCGCCGAGTTATACTCTTGATACAGTAAGGAAATTTCAGGCCGCCTGCGGCGGAGGCGGTTCGATATACTGGCTTATCGGAGCCGACAGTATCGAGGAGCTTGTACACTGGCATGATATTGTCGAATTGATTGATGAGTGCAATTTGGCGGTGATGTACAGGGCCGGTTTTGATAAGCCGGATTTTACCGGTTATCAAAAGCTCTGGGGCCGAGAGCGCATCGAAAAACTTCAGCGTAATATTGTCCAGACGCCTCTGATTAATATAAGCAGTACACAAGTGCGAAAAAGATTAGCCGCCGGACAAGAAGTTGCGCAAATGCTGCATCCGACGGTAGTTAGCTACATTAGAAAGCATGGCCTCTACAAGGCAACTCCGACGGAAAACGGCGATTGACGCTTAAGTTATGTCCGTGTTCTGCATTGTTCGACATTCTTTGCCAGCCAGTCGTACCAATCGGCCATACCTTGCCCGGTCTTTGCCGAGATCGGAAAGATTTTGATGGTTTTGTTCAGTCTGCGTGCGTCGGTTTTGACGCGCTCGATATCGAAGTCGACCTGCCCGCCGGATGCGAGTAAATCGATTTTGTTTATGAGCAGCACTTTTGATTTTACGAAGATGCCCGGATACTTGGCGGGCTTGTCGTCGCCCTCGGCAACGGAAAGTACGACCACCTTAGCGGCTTCGCCCAGCTCGAATGCCGACGGGCAGACAAGGTTGCCGACGTTTTCGATAATAATTAAATCCAAATCGTCAACGGGTAAATTTTTTAGCCCCCTGCTTATTTGAACCGCGGACAGATGACACGCGCCTTCGGTGTTGATTTGAACAGCGGGCGCTTCGGTCGCTCTGATTCTTTCGGCGTCGATATCGGTTTGGATGTCACCTTCGATGACACCGATTTTAATTTTTTCCTTCAGCTCGGTTATGGTCCTGACAAGAATGGTTGTCTTACCGGAACCGGGAGATGAAATCATGTTCAGGCATAATTTTTTTTTCTCGGCTAAAAGGGATTTATTTTCAATTGCACATTTTTCATTTTTATTAAGAATTTTTTTTCCAATTTCAATTTTTTTCATGATTTTACCCAGTTTGAAATTCTATCTCTTCAAGAATCAAAGGTGCATCAGGCAGTAATTCAAACTCCTTTCCGTTACATTTTTCACATTGAGGATTCGAAAATTCGATTATAAAAATGCTGTTACAGATTTTGCATTTCGCATGAAGTGGCTTGTGTTCGATTTCCAATTTTACTCCCTGGCATAACGTACCTTCGGCAATTGCCTCGAATGCAAAGCAGAGTACCTCGTCGTTGACGGTGTTAAGTTTCCCGCAACTGATCTTCGCGGCGACGGGTTTCGCATTTTGCTTTGCGGCCTCCTCCGATATCTGCGCCAACAGGCTCTGTGCAATCATTGTCTCGTGCATCAGCATATCCTCGGCAGTTCACGGCCGTATGGCATTTGTACGATTCTCCTTCCACCTATCCGGGTGATAAGCTCCACCAGGGGCACATCGTCTGTTTCTATAATCTGCCCTATTATTTTTGCTTCTTTTCCCAGCGGATGATTTCGGCAAATATTCAGGCAATCCTGAGCCGATTCAGGCGATACGACCGTAATGAACTTGCCTTCGTTAGCGATTGTCAGCACGTCGAAGCCGAGCATATCCGCCGCCGCCTGCACCGTTTTATTTACGGGAATCTCTGTTTCCCGGATTTCAATGCTCAGTTTACTGCTTCCTGCTATTTCATTCAGTGTCGCAGCCAGTCCGCCGCGGGTCAGATCCCGCATAAATTTTATGCCGCTGGTTTTTTCCAGCAGTTTGCAGGTCAGTCCCGCCAGGGCTGCGCAGTCGCTTTGCAACCGTGATTGGAATTTTATCCCTTCCCTCTGCGAGATGATAGTCATGCCGTGGTCGCCTATCGAGCCGTTGATAATGATTTTGTCTCCGGTGGAAATTCTCTCGAAGCCTAATTCCACGCCGTCTAATCTCACACCCACGCCTGCGGTGTTGATAAAGATTCCATCGGCGGCGCCGGCTTCGACCGTCTTGGTGTCGCCGGTTACGATATCGACATTGTTTGAGCGGGCGGTCTGGCCGATGCTTTCTAAAATCTTCTCAAGCAGTTCAAACTCGAATCCTTCCTCGATTATCAGTGACAAAGACAACGCGACAGGTTTGGAGCCGGCAACGGCCAGGTCGTTTATCGTTCCGCAGACTGCGAGCTTGCCTATATCGCCACCGTTGAAAAACAACGGCTTAACGACGTAGCTGTCGGTTGTAAAGCACAGCGAGCTCGAATAAAGATTCAGTTTTGCCGAGTCGCCTAACTCGGCGAGCGTATCGTTTTTTAGCTTCGGCAGGATATGCCGGCGTATCAAGTCGTCGGTGAGCCGGCCTCCGCCGCCATGTGCAAGTAAGATTCTCTCGTTTTTATCTGTTCCCATCAGTTGTTTCTCTGCTGACCATATTTGAACCACGCTGCACAAGCGCCTTCGGAACTTACCATGCAGGGGCCGACCGGTTTTTGAGGCGTGCAGCTTTTACCGAACAAACCACACTCCGGCGGTTCGATTAATCCGCACAAAACCTCGCCGCATCGACAGCCGCTCATTTCCTCGCCCGGTGTTTCAGTGATATTGAATCGCTTGAAGGCATCGAACCGGCTGTACTGGTTTTTAAGTTCAAGCGTGCTTTTTTCTATCTTTCCAAGGCCCCGCCAGTAGCCGTCCACCGGCTCGAAGCAATTGTCGATGATTTTCTGCGCCACGGTATTGCCCTGTTTGGTTACGACGGCGTCATACATCGATTTTAATTCGGCTTTACCGGCACAAAGCTGTCGGCATATTTCGCCGAGTGCTTCGATTATCTGTAGCGGTTCGAATCCCGCCACAACACAGGGCCTTTTGTATTCTTCCACAATCCCGGTAAAAGCACAGGAGCCGATGATAACACTGACATGTCCCGGGCAAAGGAACGCATCGATATTGTGGTTCTTTCCACCCAACAATGCCCGCATCGCAGGTACGACAAGTTTGTGCCCGCTTAGAATGCAGAAATTTTCCATCGATTCTGCGGTGGCCTCTTTTACTGCTACCGCCGTTGCGGGTGCGGTGGTCTCGAAACCGACTGCAATGAATATGACCGTCTTTTCGGGATTGTCCCTTGCCAATTGCAGAGCATCTTCGCTGCTGAGAACGACTTTGACGTCGGCATTTGCCTGTTTTGTTTCGAGCGAGCCGTTTTTACCGGGTACGCGAATCATATCGCCGTAAGTTGCAATTATGCAATCGTCACGACCGGCCAATTGCAGAACGATATCGATATAGCCCTGGTCGGTGACACAGACCGGACAGCCCGGACCTGACAAAAGCCGCAGGTCTTTGGGCAGTATTGACCGTATGCCGTTTCGAAAAATCGAGACGGTATGAGTGCCGCAGACCTCCATGATATTAATCTGCTGGCCTAAAGCTTCGCAGGCCGAGTTCATTTGTTTCTGTGCTTTATTTATTCTGTCGAGCATAAAACAAAAAATCCGAATATCGAATTTCAAATGTTTGAAACAGTTTGTTTTGAATTTTGTATTTTTGTCATTTGAATTTGTTTAGTAATTTGTGCTTCCAATTTAGTGTTTGTGCTATCCTGAGACTTTATTCGGTGTGTCCATAAAGTCGTTAATTTCTAAAATAAGCTGCCAGGTTTTTTTCGCTTCTTCTTCGTCAACCATCGAAATGGCAAAACCAGCGTGGACCAAAACCAAATCTCCCAGTTTTGCCTTCGGCAGGAGCGTAGTCTTAGCTTTAAAACGATTGCCCATGGCATCGACAACCGCCCTGTCGCCCTCTAATTCTATGATTCTTGCCGGTATCGCCAAACACATAATTCGTCTTTCGTTGCTTGTGAAACGCTTTTTTGAATCTGTATTACACGTTAAGTTTGTATTCTATTGTTAGATACGTGCCGGGTCAATCTTTGGTTTGCACGGGGATTAAGATTCGTCTGTTGATGGCTCGAATTTGGTCGGCATATTGAAAGTAGGTTTTGAGCAAAAGAGCTTGACAGGGCGATATACACGATTTATTCTTCATATATTAAGATTAATCGTTTTTATAGCTTGTAAGAATTCCCTATGGACATAAAGCAGATAATCCAGGAAAAACGCGACGAGATATGTGCTGTTGCAGCTAAGCACGGTGCACATAATGTTCGCATATTTGGTTCGGTGGTACGTGGTGAGGCCGGCCCGAATAGTGATATTGATTTTTTAATTGATGTCGGACCGTCTACAAGTTCATGGTTTCCTGCCGGTCTTATACTGGACCTTCAGGAAATTCTGGGCCGGCGTGTTGAAGTTGTTACAGAAAAGGCACTCAGTCCCTTTATTCGCGATTATGTGCTTCGCGAGGCGGTTGCCTTATGAAAGATGATACCGTTTATCTTCGTCATATAATGGAGTGTATTCGGCGCATTGAGGATAACATCGCTGAAGGACGAGATCAATTTCTGAAATCTCACACTCTTCAAGACGCCGTATTGCGGAATTTTCAAACGATGTCTGAATCAACTCAGCGGTTATCCGATGATATGAAGGCGACAAAACCGGAGATTGAGTGGTATCGCATCTCTGCATTTCGTAATGTTCTCGTTCACGATTATCTCGGCATAGATGTTGAAAGGATTTGGGAAATCACGCAGCGTGATATACCACCGCTCAAGAGGGCTGTATTAGCGATGCTGGGGGAAAGCGATAATATATCTGATTAGCGGGCATCAATTTACTGCTGTGAAGGTTTTTGGTATATACGCACGTAGTCCACTTCGAATTTTGCCGGGAATTTGGTTTCTGATGGGTCGCCTCCGACGGTTCCGCCGATGGCAAGATTCAGGATTATATAGTGCGGCTGATGGAACGGATTTTTCTTCTGGTCGTCTTTATTAAACGTTTCCTTCAGGTCGATAGTGTTCAGGAGCATATCGTCAACGTAGAGTTTAATGTTGTCCTGGTCCCAGTCCATTGTCCATATATGAAATTTGCCGGACCAGTCAGGGTCGTTGAAATCGGCGATAGGCTTTTTAGTATCATCCCATATAGGTGTCCATTGCTTTTCGGATGCCCATGCCGCATTTGCCAGAAGAATACCACAGTAGTATTCCATGATATCGATTTCGCCGCAGCCCGGCCACCTGCCCTGTGAACCTAAGGTCCAGAAAGCGGGCCAGAGTCCGGGACGAGTATCGATTCTGCCTCTCATTTCAAATCGGCCGAACATCCAGTTGTGCAGGCGCCTGGTTGTCATACTTGCGGAGGTGTACTCGGCGAATTCCCTGTTTGCTCTCCAGTTGTCACTGTCCGGTTTGTAACGGGGATTCTGTCTGCGTTCCCGTCGGCCCTCGATGATAAGCATGCCATTTTCGCATCGGGCGTTTTCCGGTTGATACCACTGAAGCTCTTCGTTGCGAACGAATCCGTTCTCATAGGTCCAGTTGTTCGGGTCCGGGTTTGCGTCTTTATCGAACTCGTCCGACCAGACGAGCTTGTATTCATCTGATGATAGATCTTTATTGTTAGTACCCTCGGTCGCGATTGACTTTTGCGTGGTAGCGATTGAAACCATTACGGTGACCAAAAAGGTAGTGATAAGAACCTGCGATTTATTCATGTTCTTTCTCCTTTATCTGTTGATTGGCGGCGATTGCGGCCTGGCCGAGAGAGATTCCTCCGTCGTTGGAAGGAACCTGCCGGTTGAATAATACGTCAAAACCTTCCTTTTTGAGCAGTTTGACCAAACGGCTGATTAGATACCGGTTGCAAAATACTCCGCCGCTTAGTGCCACCGTGTTTAGTTCGGTACTTTCCCTCGCACGTTTGGCCATCGCCGATAGAGCCGCGGCGAGGGTGTTATGGAATTTGGCGGAGATTATGCCGGGCTCGATATTGTCCTTAACGTCTTTTACAATCCCTCTTATGGTCATAGCAGGATTAAAAAGGCAGGATTGGCCCTGCGGTAAAGAAATATCGTATTCGTAACCATCTTCGATATCATCGGCGGCAATCGCTTCCAGGGCCATCGGCAACTGTGCATCGAAATGGTTATAGTTTCCCAGTCCGAGCATAGCGGCGACTGCGTCAAAGAACCGACCCAGGCTGGATGTCTCTGTGCAATTTATGTCTTTGTCGAGCTGTTCGGATATGATTTGCAGTTTATTTTTGTCAGGCTCGATGCGATTCAGCAGCCAGTCAAATTCCGTGATGGAAAATTTCCCGCCGTATGCTTTTTTCAATAATGACAAAACTGCTCTTACAGCTTCCTTGCTTGCCTTGTCCGCACCTGCCAATTGATAATAATCCAGATGGCCGAACCGCTCAAATTTCTCCAGCGACCCAATCAGGCACTCGCAGCCCCAAATGGCCCCGTCCGAGCCGTAACCCGTGCCGTCGCACACAAGTCCAATGACCGGGCCGTCGATACCATGTTCAACCAAGACGGATGCAACATGTGCCCAGTGATGCTGGATGTGAATAATTCTTCTACCGGTCATTGAATTGGCATATTGCGTGGAAAAATAGCCCGGATGAAGGTCGCAGGCGACGATTTTCGGCTCGACTTCAAACAATTTTGCCAAGTGCTCGACCGAGCCGATATAGTGATGATAGACCTCGGCGTCTTCGAGGTCGCCGATGTGCTCACTGCAGATAAGCTGGTTTCGCTTTGCAAAGCAGAAGGTATTTTTCAAGTCCGCTCCCGCGGCGAATATATCCTCCGTGCATGGCTGCTCTATAATAATAGGCGTGGGGACGTATCCTCTTGCCCGCCTTAGCAGGACCGGCTCTTTCTCGATACAGTGCACGATGGAATCATCGACCTGCCTGAAAATTTGCCTGTCGTGCATTAGAAATGCATCGGCGACGTCTCCCAATCGCTCCAACGCCGTTTCGTTCCTGCAAATTAACGGCTCATCGGAAATATTGCCGCTGGTGGCCACCAGGACATCTATATCATGTTCGAAGAGCAGATAATGCAGCGGCGCATAACACAGCATAAAGCCGTAGGTACTCACTCCCTGTGCTACTGACGGAGCTATCGGGCAGTTTTTTCTTTTAGGCAATAAAACAATAGGGCTTTGGGGGCTTTTTAGGAGCTGCTCGGACAGGCTGTCAACGATTGCATATTGTTTTGTTTTTTCGATTGAATCAGCCATCATGGCGAACGGCTTGTGGTCACGCTTCTTTCGTTCCCGCAGTCGTTCCACGGCGTTGTTGTTGAGTGCATCGACAGCTAAATGAAATCCGCCGATACCTTTTATTGCGACGATTTTTCCCGCTAAAAGCAAGCGAGCGGTTTCGACGATTACTTTTTCGGTTTGTGTTTGTATTGTTATGCCCCTGCCGTCCGTCAGCCGGATTTTCGGCCCGCAGGTCGGACATGCAACAGGCTGGGCGTGAAAACGACGGTCGGTGACATCGGCGTATTGAGAAGCGCATTTGTCGCACATCACGAATACCGACATTGTTGTGTTGGGCCTGTCGTAGGGAATATTTTTAATTATCGAATATCTCGGCCCGCAGTTTGTGCAGTTAATAAAAGGATAGCTATATCGGAAGTCTTTTTCGTCCGCCATTTCCGCAAGACAGTCCCGGCAGGTTGCGATATCGGCTGTCACTTGCGATAACGGCGTACCCTGTGAATCGCTTGTTCGGATATGAAATCCATCTTCACTCTCCACGAGCGGTATATCGAGAACATCGCAGGTTTTTATCAGGGCCAGTGGCGGTTTGCCGGTATCGGATTGCAGGCGGGCAAGGAATTCGGCGATTTTTTCCTCGTGGCCCTGCAATTCGATGGTAACGCCGCTAGTGTTATTATAAACAAAGCCGGAAAGCTGCAATGCTGTCGCTATCCTATACACTGCCGGGCGAAAACCGACGCCCTGAACCTGCCCTGTGATTAATATTCTTTGTCTCTTAATCAAAACGCCTGTACTCTGTCCTTTCAATACACTAATACGCCGGTTTATATCAAAGGTTCCTGCGGTGCATTATAATACGACGGCGGTAAATAGACAATCCGGGACAACGCAGCATAATTAATGGTGCGTATGACGGCAGGACGGATTAAAGGCAAAAGTTGCTTGACAATACCGGCTGTGCCGATTAACATGGTTTTATTCGGGGCCATAGCTCAGATGGGAGAGCGCTTGCATGGCATGCAAGAGGTCGTGGGTTCGAATCCCATTGGCTCCATTGTGTGGAGATTTACCTATAAGTTCGTTCCGGCGGCTTGTTTTCTGCTCCGGTCCCGGTGCGCAGGAATTTTCGTTCTCTATTACTTAATTATTCTTTGAGTACCATTCGAATACGGGTATATCAAGGTCGAATTTTATGGCTCTGCCATCCCATACCATTTCATATATACATATTGAATATTCAGGAACCTCTTCAGCGGCCTCTGGACGCTCAGGAACTTTTTCAGCGGGTATTGGAATCTCAAGGGCAAGGGTTTCAAACGTCGGAGCTAATGCGCTTACGAGTCCTGCTGTAGCTGTGATGGTTTCGGCCACCATGGTATCCGTATTTTCAGCAAGCGAAGTAAGCTTCCAGCCGTTTTCAAGTGTGAGCTTTGTTTCTGACTTGCCGATTCCCGGATTGATTGTGATGCCGTATTTATCCCTTAAATCGGGTAAATAGATAATTTTCATCGTATATGCCGCTTGACCGTATTTCGTTGTTACCGGGACCTGCTCTTTGACTGTCTGAGTGGCCATAGTGCCATCCGGCTTTTCGGTTTTAGTTTCTGTAACCTTTTCCTTATATTCAGTAGCAGAAAAACCACGTGTGATAAGGAGATACGGCTTTGGAAGGTAGTAAGGAATGCCTTTGTCCTTATCGTTTAGTTTTTTTACTGTGACAGATGCTCCGCAACCTGTCAGAAAAAGGGCCGAGATTACACACATAATTGGAAGAATCTTTTTTGTTATGTTGTCCATGATTTGTCTTCTTTCAAGAACGGTTTCTAATAACTGCGATTCAGTACTCAAACACGCACTTTTTGCTTCTATAGGAAGTTCGGAGTTGTTCTTCATAGCCCGCTATAATATAAGGCGTTTGTGAATCGAAAATGTTGATTAATTTATTGTTAGATTCTATGGAGTACGCGATAGAGGAAACCTAAAGATACCTTAAGACGGGCGACCTGGAGCAATGCACAAAGCCAAATCGGTGCAGTTTTAGCCGGTACCAGTGACAAAATGCAGATTATAATGCACTAAATGAGGTTGAAACCTTCGGGCATATCCCCTATGATACGGCCGTTTTCGAGGGTTCCCTATGAGTGGGCCGTCGGACAGCACGGGGCAAAACGATCCCGGAGTGGCTTAAAAGCAAACGCCTTTTTTTGGCGATTATCGGGGTTTTCGGCTAAAACCTTATGAATTTAGTAACCACCACGAAAATGCTGATGAATAAACAAGTATGTACCGATAGTCTCCTGGAAGTGTATTCAGGGGCAAACTGAGTTTTATTTTGGAGGATAAATCGCAGATTTTGAAGAGAAATGAATCTGAAGCGATAAAGTGAAGATGAAGCTTGACCCGAGAAAACTAAAAGACTGGCAGATTGCAGAGGCTGCAGAAGAGGTGATGAAACCAATCACCCAATTGGGTGAGGAGCTTGGCCTGCAGGATGGGGAATTGCTACCGATGGGCCGGAACCTGGCCAAGGTTGAGAATAAAGAGGTTCTCTCTCGTCTGGCGGATGGTCCGACTGCCAAGTATATCGATGTAACCGCAATCACGCCGACGCCGCTGGGCGAAGGTAAAACAACGACTACAATCGGTTTGATTGAAGGTCTGGGCAGACTGAAGAAACGCCCCATCGGGGCGATTCGCCAGCCGAGCAGCGGGCCGACTTTCAATATCAAAGGAACGGCCGCCGGCGGAGGACTGGCGCAGTGTATTCCTCTGACGCCGCTTTCAATCCGTCTGACCGGTGACATCGATTTTATAACAAACGCCCACAACCTCGCGATGGTGGCATTGACTTCGCGGATGCAGCACGAGAGAAATTACGACGATGCCAGGCTGGCAAAAAGCGACCTGGTGCGGATAGATATCGATCCGGAGCGGATAGAGATGAAATGGGCGATGGATTTCTGCGCTCAGGCGCTTCGGAACATCAGGATAGGCCGGGGCGGGAAGATGGACGGCTACGAAATGGATTCGGGCTTTCAAATGACCGCATCGAGCGAGGTCATGGCCATACTCTCGGTCGCTAAAAATCTGAAGGACCTGCGCGAACGCATAGCAAAAATAGTTCTCGCTTACGATAAAAAGGGCAATGAGGTCACTACCGCAGACCTCGAGGTTGACGGTGCAATGACGGCGTGGCTGGTCGATGTGGTACATCCGAATCTATTACAGACCATCGAAGGCCAGCCGGTGTTTGTTCATGCGGGCCCCTTTGCGAATATCGCCATCGGGCAGAGCTCCATCATCGCGGATATGATGGGTACGAAACTGGGTGATTATCATGTCACCGAGAGCGGTTTCGGCGCGGACATCGGCTTTGAAAAATTCTGGAACCTCAAGTGTCGTATATCGGGTCTGGTTCCGGACGCCGTCGTTATCGTTGCCACGGTTCGCGCCCTGAAGATGCACGGCGGCGGGCCCGTTGTCAAGCCCGGCATACCTCTGAGCGAGGAATATGTTACAGAAAATCTCGAACTTCTCGAAAAAGGGTGCGAGAATCTCATAGCTCATATCGAAACCGTCAAAAGAAGCGGAGTTCAGCCGGTGGTCTGTATAAATCATTTCGAGACCGACACGGATACGGAAACCGAGCTTGTAAGAAAAACAGCCGAGCAATATGGTGCTCACTCCGCTGTCTCGAAGCATTGGCTCAAAGGCGGCGAAGGGGCCATCGAGCTGGCCGAGGCGGTGATCGATGCCTGTAACGCAAAGAATAATTTCCAGTTTCTTTACGAGCTGGATACGCCGCTTAGAAAACGTATCGAGTTAATCGCCAAAGAAGTGTACGGGGCGGACGGGGTAACCTATACGGAGAAGGCCCTGAAAAAAGTCAGGGCGCTGGAGGCCGACCCTGCGACCGGGACTTTGGGGACCTGCATGGTCAAAACGCACCTTAGCCTCTCGCATGACCCGGACCTGAAGGGCAGGCCTTCCGGTTGGGAGCTTCCTATCAGTGATATTCTGATATATAAAGGAGCGGGTTTTATCGTGCCGGTCGCCGGTGCAATCAAGCTGATGCCCGGTACCGCATCCAATCCGGCGTTCCGGCGAATCGATGTGGACGTTGATACAGGGAAGGTACAGGGACTGTTTTAATTCTGTTATCCTGAATTTGCTTTATCAGAAGCGGGAGTGTCATATATGACAGCACAAATTATAGACGGCAAACAAATCGCCGCCGATATGCGGGACGAGTTAAAGGAAGAAGTAGCCCGGTTGAAAAAACAGGGTATCGTTCCCGGCCTGGGAGTAATACTGGTCGGGGATGACCCGGCGTCACAGTCCTATGTCACCGCCAAGGAGCGTGCCTGCGAAAATATAGGTATTTACTCCGACAACATTAGTCTGCCCGCCGATACGAGCCAGAAAGAATTGATGGCGCTCGTCGAGAAAATGAACAATGACGTTAAAATCAACGGCGTACTTGTCCAGCTCCCCCTGCCCGGCGGGCTCGACGAATCCGAGGTGCTGCTTGCCATTGACCCGGCGAAAGATGTCGACGGCTTTCACCCGATAAACGTCGGCAAGATGATGATAGGCGAGAAATCGTTTCTGCCCTGCACCCCGCACGGAATCGTCCAGTTGCTGGTACGAAGTGGTGTCACTATCGAAGGAGCCGGGGTGGTCATCGTCGGGCGGAGCAACCTCGTCGGTAAACCTCTGGCGAATATGCTTATCCAGAAAAAACCGAATGCCAACGCCACGGTGACAATCTGCCATACCCGCACCAAAGACCTTGCCGCGCACACGAAGCGGGCCGATATAATCGTTGCCGCCGCCGGTCGGCCGAATACTGTCACAGCGGAAATGGTCAAAAAAGGAGCGGTTGTTATCGATGTCGGTGTGAACCGCGTCGAAGACGCCACAAAGAAAAAAGGTTATCGTTTGGTCGGCGATGTCGATTTCGAGGCGGTCAAAGAAAAAGCCTCGCTTATTACCCCTGTTCCCGGCGGAGTTGGCCCGATGACGATAACCATGCTGCTTTATAATACGGTCGAGTCCGCCAAAATCGCCGCCGGTCTTGAAATAGAGTAATATAGGCGACTGCGGATAATTTAGAATTTTACGTGCGGCTTTTTTTCAACTTATCACTTCGATTCAAATCCGTTGGATTACCAGTTCGGAGTTGTTATAAACAGCAGGGACAGAGGGTTTTTGCTGTTTGTAAATATAAAATGCAGATTTTATAGGGCCTCGATTGTGATCAACAGTAAAAGACTTGTAGTGCTCATTACCGGGAGCAATTAAATAAAAACGATTCTTTATTATAGATACACCCTCTTTATACGGAGGTTCTTGACGACCGGATAATTCGAGGTTATATTATCAGCCTCTGTATTTTGTTCCGACAGTGTGATGTAAATTAATTTTATTCCAGTCAATATTTGCACAGAGAAAAAATCGGAACATAAAATATTGAATCAAGGGAACTGTAGTAAATATTATTTTGTCATGGGTGAACGAACAGAGGCCCACAACAAAGTCGAAACATTTGAGAAAAGGAGTTTAACATGAGAAGAACAGTGTACATGCTGAGTGTTTTGCTGGTCGTAACCGCGATAGGAGTTTCCAGTGCAGCGGGCGCCGGCAGTACGGACAAAGAAAACGCCAAACTTCAGCAGAAAATCAGCCAGCTTGATAAAGAGTTGAGTGATCTGAAAAAATCCATCATGCAGCCCGACGCAACAACTTCATTGGTACCGAAACCGGTTTGGTCGAGCCTGGATATCCAGTTGTACGGCCGCCTGAAGTTAGATGCGGCTTATGACACTTCGCGAACCGATAATGGTGACTATGCCAAGTGGGTCGAATCGGAAAGCACCAACGATAAAGACAACCAGTTCAACATGACCGCAAACGAGACCCGGTTAGGGATGATAATTACCGGGCCGGACAACGGTGAGATGAAAGCAAGCGGTCGAGTCGAAGTTGACTTCTACGGCGGCGGGGACGAGAATAAGGCAAATCTGATGATGCGACATGCTTACCTCAAACTGGACTGGCCCCAGAAACGATTTAATGTTATCGCCGGTCAGACCTCGGACGTAATCAGTCCGCTGTTTCCTTCCACGCTGAACTATAGTGTCTGCTGGTGGACGGGAAATATCGGATATCGGCGTCCGCAGATTCGACTGACTAAAGAAATGAATATTAAGGAAAACGTCGATTTAAAACTCGAAGGCGCTCTGGCCAGAACGATAGGCAGGTCCGATGCAATCGCGGGGACCGACTCGGGCGAGGACGCCGGGATTCCCACCCTGCAGGGCAGAATCAGTGTAACGCTTCCGCTCTTGAGGAAAAAGCAGGCCACCGTAGGTCTGTCCGGGCACTGGGGCAAGGAGGAGTACGACCTTACATCTACCGGGCAAAATAAGGAATTCAATAGCTGGTCGCTGAATATGGATTTGGACCAGCCTGTCAGCGACAAAGTGGCGATTAAGGCCGAAATATTCACAGGCGAGAATCTTAACGCCTACTTAGGTGGAATAGGACAAGGTGTGATTGTCGATGTGAATCAGCCTAAATATTATAAGGAAATCGGCAGTTCCGGCGGATGGATTGCGGCGAGCCTCGGACCCTGGAAGAACAAGCGTTTCAACGTAGGAATCGCGTTGGATAACGTCGACAGCAGTGATATTAATACAGGCGATAGAACTTTAAACCGCTCTATATTCGGAAACGTGATTTACGCTCTTGACAAACAGACCGATATCGGCTTCGAGCTTTCACACTGGCGGACCGAATACAAAGGGCCGGGTGATGCCGATAGCATGCGTGCGCAATTAGCCCTGATTTATAAATTCTAAAAAGCGTCTTTTTTCGGTTGACATTCTCGGTTTACTCGGATAAAAATACGGGTCCAACATATTTAAGTCAGTAGGGGCTTGTTTCTGTTGCAGAACCTGTAAATTTATATATGGTTCTGAGAGTACACATATAATTCGTTGAAGGGCATAAATAGAACGAAAATGTGAATGAATTTATCGTTAACATATAAGGAGAACGTTATGGAACAAAAAAAGGGTATTGATTCTCTTATGACCGAAGAGCGTACTTTTCCACCGCCAAAAGCTATCCAGGCTAATGCACATATAAATAGTCCTGAGCAATATCAAAAGATGTGGGAAGAATCCGTCAACAATCCGGATAGCTTCTGGCTTGAGCAGGCAAAAAGCCTGCATTGGTTCAAGGAGCCGACCAAGTCCCTGGAATATACGTGGGATACAAAGAACCGAAAGATTGAGCATACATGGTTTGCCGACGGCAAGCTGAATATATCTTATAACTGCCTCGACCGTCATCTCGGTACACCGATCGCAAAGAAAGTCGCATTACTCTGGCAGGGCGAAGCGGAAGATGCCGTCAGGAAATATACCTATGAGCAATTATATAAGGAGGTATGCAAATTCGCCAACGTCCTGAAATCGAAGGGCATAAGCAAAGGTGACCGCGTCGCCATTTATATGCCTATGGTTCCCGAGCTTCCGATTGTTATGCTTGCTTGTGCCCGTATCGGTGCTATTCATTCGGTCATTTTCGGCGGGTTCAGCGCGGACGCCATTACGGACCGTGTAAATGACTCCGACTGCAAAATGCTTATTACCTCCAATGTCTCACTGCGTGCCGGTAAGCACATTAAACTCAAGGATATTTCCGATGCAGCGCTGGAAAAAACACCCACGATTGAAAGTGTAGTAGTTGTCAAAGTCAATAACGAGCCCTGTAATATGAAAGACGGCAGGGATGTGTGGTATCATGATGAAATGAAAAATGCAGATGATCAGTGCGATGCTGAGCCTATGAATGGAGATGATCCGCTGTTTATCCTCTATACATCCGGCTCAACAGGTAAGCCCAAGGGCGTGGTTCACACAACAGCCGGCTTTCTGGTTCATACTACTTTCACTCATAAAGTCATCTTTAACATTCATGATGATGATATTTACTGGTGCACGGCGGATATCGGCTGGGTTACCGGCCACAGCTATATCGTTTATGGTCCGCTGGCAAACGGTGCGACATCCGTAATGTTCGAAGGCGTACCCACCTACCCTGATGCAGGAAGGTTTTGGCATATCTGTGATAAGCTTGGTGTGACGGTTTTCTATACGGCACCCACAGCTATCAGGGCACTGATGCGTCTCGGCGAAGAATGGCCGGCCAAGTACAAGCTGGACTCGTTGCGTGTACTCGGTACGGTTGGTGAGCCTATAAATCCTGAAGCATGGATTTGGTATTATGAGAAAATCGGCCGTAATCGCTGTCCCATTGTCGATACCTGGTGGCAAACCGAAACCGGCGGTATCTTAATTACTCCTCTACCCGGTGCCCATACATTGAAGCCGGGCAGCGCATGCCGACCCTTCTTCGGTGTTGACCCGGTTGTGTTGCGGGACGATGGAACTCAATGCGACCCGAACGAAGGAGGCAAGCTCTGTATCCGCAAACCGTGGCCCGGAATGATGAGCACAATGTGGGGCGACCACGACAGGTTCATCGATACATATTTCACAATGTACGACAATATCTACTTCGCCGGTGACGGCTGCCGCGTTGACAACGACGGCGATTACTGGCTGATGGGCAGGATCGACGATGTCGTCAATGTCTCGGGCCACCGCATCGGAACCGCGGAAGTGGAAAGTGCCCTCGTAAGCCACGATAAAGTCGCCGAAGCTGCCGTGACACCCATACCTCACGAGATAAAAGGTCAGGGTTTATATGCCTTTGTAACTCTTGTCGGCGGCGTCGAGGAAAGCGAAGAGCTTAAGAAGGAGCTTATTATGCACGTGCGAAAGGAAATCGGCGCCATCGCAGCGCCTGAAGCCATCCAGTTCGCACCAGCATTGCCGAAGACCCGCTCCGGTAAAATAATGCGGCGAATTCTGCGTAAAATTGCCGAGAAAGATACAAGCAATCTGGGCGATATCACCACTCTTGCCGATCCACATGTGGTCGAAGAACTCGTCAAAGGTCGAGGCATTTAAAAACCTTGTTGAAAAAAATAGGGCCGGATGCGTATAAAAAAGCATCCGGCCTGTTTTATTTGAAAGGAAACGTCATGTCCGAGCAAAAAGTAATGAATCGGTGGTTCGTGGTTGTAGGCGGGATTCTTATCCAGCTTTGTCTGGGCGCGATTTATGCCTGGAAGGCTTTTACAGGTAAGCTGGTCGCTGAGCCGTATGGTTTTACAAAGCTACAGTCACAAATGCCTTTCTTCCTGGGTCTGGCTACGTTCGCAGTGGTTATGGCCTTTATTGCCGGACGCTGGCAGAAGAAAGTCGGACCGCGGGTCGTTGCCCTGACTGGTGGTATCGTACTGGGATTGGGATACATAGTCGCCGGACTTGCAGGAACCAGTTTCTGGGGTATTCTGCTTGGAGTCGGTCTGCTTGGCGGCGCCGGCATAGGTCTTGGCTACGTATGCCCGATTGCGGCACTGGCGAAATGGTTTCCCGACAAGAAAGGTTTGATTATGGGTCTGGCGGTCGCCGGTTTTGGTTTCGGCGCGTTGATCTGGGTCAAATTGACACAGGGATTCGCATTCGGCCCCGTGGACCTGACGCCCGGATGGAGCGGTCTGTACGGAGCGGGGTGGACTGCGAACAACGTCTTCATCCTCTATGGAATCATCTTTGCCGTGCTCGTAGGTCTCGGTTCATTAGTTATGGTCAATCCGCCCGAAGGCTGGAAGCCTGCTGGATGGACGCCCCCGCCTCCCAGGGACGGAGTCGCTACCGGCGGTGTTGAATTGGCCGAAAAGCAGATGGCAAAGACATATCAGTTCTGGATTCTCTTTCTGACATTCACAGCCGGTGCAACAGCGGGACTGATGGTTATCGGTGTCATCGGCCTGTTCGGCAAAGATTCATTGACCGCTTCCGGTATTTCACTGGACAAGGCCGATGTAATAGCCGGGACGGCTATGGGGCTGTTTTTCGCCCTGATGAACGGTATCGGCCGAATCGCGTGGGGTTCGATCTCGGAAAAAACCGGACGAAAGAACGCTATCATTTTAATGAGTGCCGCTCAGGGTATCATGATGATCGCCTTCTACTTCATTGCAGGCAAAGAGTGGGGGCTGTACATCGGGGCGGCGGTTATCGGTTTCAACTTTGGCGGCAACTTCGCTCTTTTTCCCGCCGCGACTGCTGATTATTTCGGTAACAAGAACGTCGGCACGAATTATCCCTGGGTCTTCATGGCCTATGGCGTAGGCGGTACTGTCGGACCTCTCTTGGGTGGCTATATGGGCGATGCCCAGGCTTGGATTTGGGCGTTCATACCGGCGGGTATTGCCTGTCTGGTTGTTGCTGCTCTGGCTACGAGGCTCAAACCTGTCGAGGCTCCTGCCCTTGCGTAAATAACAATTTAACTTGATTGAAAAGGGCACTGATTTCTTCGGTGCCCTTTTTTTATGGATTCGATCATTAAAGTCCGTGTACCGGAAAGACATTTTCTTTGATGTATTTTATTGTGGCATCTATCGAAGGAAGTACCGCTTCTCGCTGTGAATTACTGACAGCAAGTCTTCTGTCGCGAAATCCGCCCTGCCATTCTGTACTTTCAAGCAGGACGCCGCCGACGGCAAGGTCCATATCCTCCCCGGTATCGGCGCCACAAAAAACACTCCATGCAAGCGCCCATGCTCTGACGGTGTTGCCTATATGATAGCCCCCGCCGCCGGTTGCAAGGATTGGTTTGTTATAACTTAAAAGGTGATTGACAATCTCGGCGTAAACATTGTTTGTCAAATGCAGGTTTGCCAGAGGATCGCCCGCCAGAGCGTCGGCTCCCAGTTCGAAAACGATAACGTTAGGATTATAAGCACGGATTAAAGGCGGAACGATTGCATTGAATGCCTTCATATACGCCTGGTCGTATGTACCGACCGGCAGAGGGACATTCACGCAGTAGCCTTCGCCCGGGCCCGTTCCGATCTCGTCCTCGAATCCGGTGCCGGGGAACAAAGTCTTCGGATTCTGGTGCAGTGATATCGTCATCACATCGCAGCGGTCGTAGAATGCATAGGCCACGCCGTCTCCGTGATGGACGTCCACATCGAGATATAAAACTCTTTTACCCTTCTCGGCAAGTATCAGACAGGCTAGGGCCACGTCGTTGATATAACAAAAGCCGGCGGCTTTCTCCGGGCCTGCATGATGATACCCGCCGGACGGATTGAAGGCTACATAGGCCTGGCCGGATAAAAGCATTTCCGCTCCGACAAGCGTGGCGCCGGTGGCAAGGACAGCATATTCGTACAATCCTTTGAAGAGAGGGCAATCCTGTGTGCCGATTCCCATGCTCAGGGCTTCGGTGTCCCAATGTCCTTTGGCGGCGGTCTTTAAAGCGTGCAGATACCGGGCGGTATGAAATTTCTTGAGCACGACCCTGTCGGCGGGCCTGGGCTCTATCATGCGCCTGCCGGGGCCGGAAAGCAAACCCATAGATTTGATAACCTCAAGGGTCCGTTTGGCGCGGATTGTATTAAACGGGTGCTCCGGCGGATATTGATATTTCTCAAGCTCGGCCGAATATATGAAAATGGCATCTCTGTTCACTAAAGATTACTCCTCTTCGGCAGTGAGCTCAGGCCGAACTGCTCTGAATTAATCTGTTGATTATGATACAACATACTTTTGTCTATTTCAGAAAGATAACAAAAGCCGTCGGTTTATAATACGATATTATACTGCCGGATTATAAATATCCCAGGAAATCCGCTGCAATGATAAACATCGAATGCGACCATGCCAGCGGGCGTATTGATGCCTTCTTTTTATCTTTGAAAATTTGTTCGGGAATATATTCGTCAATTTTTTCCAGAGGCCGGAGAAAGTATTTCCCGGCATTCTTTGTATCGCCGCGAAGGTGAAAATATATCGCCATCCAGAAACTGAGCAACGGCCATGTCCCTGCACCTGTTAATGTGACCTGTCCGTTCATAACCGCGCCGCAATATTTATCACCGGGGTATCTTAACAAACCTCCATCATCGATCGAATTTTTTTCTATTATCTTTTCAACCGTGTTCTGCATTTTTTTATCGAACGGGTCCAATACGCCAGACGGATATACCAGTCCTAATAATGATGCATCCGGCGGTTCTGCAAGAGAGCCCTTTCGGGTGGTCACCGGACCGGCGCCGAATGTTCTCGGAATCAGATTTGTCTCGGACGAATACATATCGGAAAAAACACTCGACATTTCTTTTTCTGTTTTTTGTAACTTCCGTCGCAGGGCATTATTTGGACCGCTTTTCTCAAGAAGGTCAATCGCAACTCTCAGGCCGGCTATGCACATGGCTAAAGAATACGTATGAAATCTTTTCTGCGTCGGCAACAGACATCTTTCCTCCCACAGATCGAAACAAGGCAAAACGAATTGTCCGTTCTTCCATGAATTACAGATGCCCGAAGCGGTTTTTTGTATCAGTTTTGTATATCCGGATATTTTTTTTATGCCGAAGTGTTTTATATGATGGCCTATTGCAATCAATAAAGAGCTGTTCTGGTCCGGCTGAAATTGTGTTCCGTGGTGTATTAGGTCCACATACCTGTCTCTGACTTTTCGGGGCACTTTCGGCTCCGCGGGAGGAACTAATGTGCCGTGGATTGTCCCATTTACGTTATAAGCGTTATAAAAAATGCCTGTTTCTTCGAATCTTTCGGCCCGGTGAAAGCACCAGTCAAAGAATCTTTCGGAGATGTCCCTTAATCCCAGCAGGTCGGCGGAGATACAGATATAAGAGGCGTCCCGAATCCAGACGTATCTATAATCCTGAACGGCTGACGGGTAGGTTGATTTGTCGGAGTTGGCGGCGATGATGGCTCCGTTTTCCAGCGAGCAATCTTTAATGACGTCTGCGCTGACTTGAATGAGCTTTTTGATATTCGCTTTTTTCATCTACTCAATAGTGTATTGGATTTAATGTAGATCCTGTCCCCTATACACTATTTTTAGGCTCACGTTTCTTTCGTTAAATCGTAATGGATGTTATAGACCTCGCCGTCGAATTCCGTATTGACCTTGTAACCGGAATTGTGAAAAATCGCCAGCATCGGCTTATTGTTCGGCAGGACCTTGGCGTAGAATCTTTTAACGCCGCGCAACTTGGCAATCTGTGTTATATAATCCAGAAGGAATGTCCCCATCCCTTTGCTTTGCCATTCATCCTGAACAAGAAAAGCAACTTCGGCGCTCTGGGTCTTCGGATCGAGGAAATACTGGGCAATTGCAACGATTTCCTCATCGGATACTCCAGGCACTGCGCCGACTATTGCCAGGTCCTTCCTGTAATCTATATTAACTAATTGCTGGACGTCACTATGAGGAAACACCATAGTTCCGGCCATATAGCGTGTCTGAACGGTTTTTTCACTCAGCGAATACAGCATTTCCGAAAGGGCCGGCTCGTCGGTCGGCTTAATCGGCCGGAAGAATATCTCCGTTCCGTCCCGCAGCGTATTGTAGTGTTCCAGTTCCTCCGGATAGTCAACCTGGTCCCAGGCTAATTCTATCTGGTCCTGGTAAATATACTTTTGTGCCTTGGCGGCCTGAATGAGTTCGTTCCTGAATTTCGGATGTGCAATGTTAATCAGAGCTAATACCCTCTCGCGGATGGTCTTGCCGTGCAGATAAGCTATGCCGTATTCGGTCACGACGTAATGCACGTCCCCGCGGGTGGTAACTACCCCCGCCCCTTCGGTCAAATGTGAAACAATCCTGCTGACCTGCCCGTCTTTGGCGGTCGAAGGCATCGCAATGATGGCCTTTCCGCTCCTGCTTCTGGCGGCCCCGCGAATAAAATCAACCTGACCGCCGATACCGCTGTAGAACCTGTATCCCAACGAATCGGCGCAGACCTGCCCGGTCAAATCAACTTCCAGCCCGACGTTGATTGCGACCATTTTTTCCTGCTGGCTGATAATATTTACATCATTGACGTATTCAGTCGGGTGAAATTCGAAGAAAGGATTATCATTAATATAATCGTAGAGCCGTCGTGAGCCCATGCAGAAGCTGGCGACAATTTTACCGCGGTCGAACGATTTTTTAGCGCATGTAATCGCCCCGCAATCGACCAGGTCGATTATCCAGTCGCTGAACATTTCGGTATGAATCCCGAGGTCTTTCTTACAAACGAGGTATTCGACAAGGGCCTGTGGAACGCTTCCGATTCCGCATTCTATCGTACTGCCGTCTTCGACAAGTCTTGCGACGTTCTGGCCGATCTGGCGCAGCAATTCGTCCAATTCCGGCACGGGAACCTCGATGATCTTCTCATCGTGCGGGACCAGGACGTCGATATTGTTGACGTGAAGAAAGCTTCCGCCGTAAGTTCGCGGCATAAGGCTGTTAACTTGAGCAATTACGTATTTGGCGTTAGCGGTGGCCGATTTGACTATATCTACGGAAACACCGAGACTGCAAAGCCCGTTGACATCGGGCGGCGATACGGTAATCAGGGCAACATCGATTGGAATCCGTCCGTTTTCGAATTCCATCGGTATCTCGGACAGGAAAATCGGTGTATAATCTCCTATCCCTCTTTCGAAGGCATCACGGACGTTATTGGCGATAAAGAAACTGTTCATCTTGAATTTGTCACGATATTTCTCGTCCACATAAGGAGCCGTCCCCATCGTCAGCAAATGAATGATATGAACGTCACGGGTACCGCCGGTATGCTCGACCAGGGCATTGACAAGATGCTGAGGCTGGCCGCAGCCGGTGCCTATGAAGACACTGTTGCCGGACTTGATTAATTTCATCGCAGCCGGAGAGGATTTTATCTTCTCTTTATATTTATCTTTCCAGTTGAATTTCTGCATATTATTGTTCCAAACTCATTCTTGCATCAACAGCGATTGGTGTTGTCCCCTCGGGCCCGACAACATACGGATTTATGTCCATTTCCTGAATCTGAGGAAATTCAGTGACTAATTGCGAAAGTCTTTGTAATCCCTCTGCTATTTTATCTATGTCCATGCCCTCCTGTCCACGTACTCCTTTGAGCATTTTATATGTTTTTGTGCTGACCAGCATTTGCTTTGCTTCATCGGCCGTCAGCGGTGCCAGATAAAAGGATACGTCTTTGAGGACTTCCACCATTATTCCGCCCATGCCGAACATCATCAACGGACCGAAATGCGGGTCGCGGTTCATCCCGAGGATAACTTCTTTGCCCCCCTTGCACATCTCCTGCACAAGAACGCCGAGAATATTTGCTTCGGGGCGTTTTTTTGGAACTCGGTACATCATCAAATCGAAGGCATCTTTGACTTCCTGCTCGCTGTTAAGGCCGACCCTGACTCCTCCGACATCCGACTTGTGTAATATGTCCGGCGACCAGATTTTCAATACGACGGGGAATCCCAACTGGTTGGCGATGTTTGCAGCCTGTTCGGCGGTTGTTGCGATCGAGCCTTTTGGTGTGACAAAGCCGTATGCTTCGAGTATTTCCTTCGATTCGGTCTCACCGACCTCGCGAATACCCTGCCGCAGATGTCTTTCGACGATATTTTCGACTTTGCGCCGGTTGACCGGAAACAATTTCACTACTCTTTTAGGCCTGGACCGCCACCGGACATAATCAGACATCACCTTGATCGTCGAGACGGCTCCGTCGGTGGCGTCATATTGAGGAACTTTTCCCTCTCGTAAAATTCTCACACCATCTTCCACCTTTTTTGCGCCGAGAAAACACGTAAGAATCGGTTTTTCCGGTTTTTCCCTGGATATTTTTACAATAGCTTCGGCGGTGGCCGCCGCTTCGGTCATTGCCTGTGGAGTCAGTAATATAAGGACGATATCAACATTCGGGTCGTCGAGAGCAGCGTTCAATGCAAAACTGTACCGTTCAGCGAGCGCGTCACCCAGAACGTCTATGGGATTATATAAATTAGCGGCCGGCGGAAGTACGGAGGCTAATTTATTGATAGTTCCATTATCCAGTTTCGCGAAAGTCAGTCCTCTTCGCTCGATGGAATCCGCTGCCATAATTCCCGGACCACCGGCGTTGGTGATAACGGCGACTCGCGGGCCTGCGGGCAGAGGCTGGCTTGCAAAGGCCTGGGCGTAGTCAAACTGCTGCTTGATGGAATCGCAGCGAATGATTCCGGCCCTCTCGAACGCGGATTCGTATGCCGTCTCGCTGCCGGCAAGACTTCCGGTATGGGAGGAAGCGGCTTTGGCGCCGGCCGAAGTGCCGCCGGATTTTATCAGAAGGATGGGTTTTATGTGGGAGATTTGCCCGGCCTGCCTGACAAATGCATCGCCGTCGGTGATATTTTCGAGATAACCTGCTATAACTTGTGTATCCTCGTCATCCGAGACGGCCTTTATTATATCCAGCTCGTCAACATCCGCTTTATTGCCGATACTGATAAGCTTGCTGAAACCAATACCGTTTGCATTGGCCATATCGAGAATAGCCGCCAGTAATGCTCCCGATTGAGAAAGATATGCTATGCCGCCTGCGGCCGGAAGGTCGCCGCCGAAGCTGGCGTTGAGCTTGTTTGCCGGCACGATTAATCCAAGGCAATTCGGACCGATGACTCTTATACCCCCTTGTTTGGCTATCTGAACGACCCGGTCTTCTAGGGCCTTGCCTTCTTTGCCGATCTCTTTGAAACCGGCGGTAATAATAACGACCGATTTGGTCCCTATTTTCACACACTCCTGCATTATGGCGGGAACGACCTTGGCCGGTATCACCAGGACTACGAGTTCCGGAACTTCCCCGATTGATGTCAGGTCGGGGTAGCATTTCAAACCTTCTATTTCTTCCGCCTTGCTGTTAACGGGGAATATCTTGCCTTGATAACCGGCGGCGAGCATGTTCGAGAGGATTTCGTAGCCGACCTTGCCTCTCTGGCGGGAGGCACCTACAATGGCTACTGATTGTGGATTGAAAAAACTACCAAAACTCATTAGTACAAATATCCTTTCTGAACCAAAAGAGGTTCTTAAAGGCAGGGCATTCTATTCTCTCGTAGAAGATATTGCAAGCTAATTCTCATGCGCAGTAAATATTCCGGCGTTATAAGTGAATCCGAATACTTTTTGTCCGGGCATACCGGGATGTTATAATGGGTCAGTCGGATAGTTTCTTTTTTGACTTTTGCAGGATTGAAAAAATGAAAACGAAGACAAAGCCTGTAAACAAATCGAAATCGGGGCAACTTGAACAGATTCCGGGTGTTGGCGGGAAAATCGCTCAGGCCCTGCGGGATATTGGGATTGGCCGTATCAGCGACCTCAAAGGCAGGAATCCCGAGAAACTTTATCGAAAATTTTGCGAGTATAAAACAAGCCCGGTTGACAGGTGCATGTTGTATGTATTGCGCTGTGCGGTTTATTACGCCTCTAACGCCGAACACGACCCGAAACTGCTTAAATGGTGGAACTGGAAAGATCGCAGATAGTTTCCGGTGGCATCTTTTGGTGCGCTGTTATTTTTGCAGTGATGGAATATCCGGCTCGATGTGAATGGTGATGTTAATCGGACGGGTTATCTGTTCGTCTAAATTCTTTTCCAGGTTTTCGGATATTTGATGAGCGGCGGCCACGTTCAACTCGGGATCGACGAGGATATGCAGGTCGAGAAAGACTTCCCTGCCGACCGTACGCGCCCTCAGTTTATGCCAGTGACGTATATCCGGGTCGGCATTGATTATTCGTTCTATATCTTCAATCGTCTCCGTATCGATAGCCGCTTCCGTCAGTTCCCGAAATGCATCTCCGATGATTTTCACGCCTACCCAGATGATTAAAATACCGACCGTAATCGCGGCGACCTGGTCTCCGTGACCGAAACCGAACTGCAGTAAAATGTAACCGATGACAACTGCCACGGAACTTAGAGCGTCACTGCGATGGTGCCAGGCGTTGGCGTAAAGTGACGGGCTGTGAGATTTAACTGCGGTTTTCCGCGTGACTTTGTAGAGCCATTCCTTGGAAATGATAGAAACCATTCCAACCGCCAGGACCGCCAGGTGAGGGGCAGTGACCTCGTCTTTGGCTATGGCGATGGTGGCATAGTAAATCATGGACCCGCCGACCACAATCAAAACCAAAGCTATAATAATACTGGTGAACGTTTCGGCCCGGCCGTGACCGTAAGGGTGACTGCGGTCGGGTTCTTTGGAACTGAGTCGTTCACCTAATAGCACAGCGATATCGGTCACCAAATCAGATGACGAATGTATCCCGTCGGCGACAAGCGCAAGTGAACCCGCAAGAAAACCGATGGCTATCTTAACGACCGACAGTGCAAAATTCACCACCATCCCCGTATATGTCACGGATTTGATTTGCCTGCCGATGATTTGGATTTTGTCGGTTTTCATTGTGATTTTAATCCAACACTTCGCTGCGTATTTTCGAGATCGCATCGACGTATTTTCCGGCGGCGTCCCGGTCTTTGGTCTCCACTATCACCCTCATCACCGGTTCGGTGTTGCTTGCTCTGATATGCAGCCAGCCGTCGTCAAAATCGAATCGGCAGCCGTCGGTCGAGTCAAGTTTTGCACTGGCGAAGATTTTTTTGGCCGAATCAAAAATGTGCCGGGCCTGGTCGCCTCCGGCGGTAAATTTGTCTTTGTTCATATAATAACCGCCGATCTGAGAAACTAATTGGCTTATAGTTTTACCTGTTTCTGCCATTAATTGCAGCACAAGAGCGATACCGACGAGACTGTCACGAACAGGCCCCACACGCAAATCAATCACGCCGCCGTTGCCCTCTCCGCCGATGATGCAGTCGTGCTCGAGCATGGCCGAAGCCACGTTTGCCTCGCCGACCGGGGTGCGAATGACACGGCTGTTTGTCTTAGCGGCGATATCATCAATCATTCTCGAAGTTGAAAGGTTCGTCGCCGCTTTGCCCGGCCTTTTGCTGAAAATGTATTTCGCCGCCAGCGCGAGGGAATATTCCTCGCCGATATAGGTCCCCTTCTCGTCCACAATCGCCAGCCTGTCGGCGTCGGGGTCCTGGGCAAAACCGACGTCGGCTCGGTTATCTTTTACGACCGGACAAAAATCTTTTAGGTTTTCAGCGGTTGGCTCTGCTCCGTGGGAAAATATCCCGGTCGGTTCGTCGTTGACGGCGGTAATTTCACAACCCAGTTCCGCTAAAAGCTTCTTCGTTACCGGCCCCCCTGCCCCGTTGACGCTGTCCAAAGCTATTTTGAACTTTTTGGCGGCAATCAGCTTTCTGTCAACAATCGCCAATACCTTCGTGATGTGCCTGCCGTGGGCCTGGTTGTCGGAAGTGATTTTGCCGCAATGGGTCGAATCGACGTGAACAAAATTCCTGTCTAAAAAATATTGTTTGATTTTTGCCGCCGTCTCGGGAGGCGGTGCGATGCCGTTGCCTAATAATAATTTTATGCCGTTATACCGGACTGGATTGTGCGAGGCGGTTATAACCACGCCGCCGGTGCAGCCAAGCTCTCTGAGACTGACGCCGACACAGGGTGTGGTGACAAGTCCCAAATCGACAACGTCAACCCCGACGCCGGCCAGGCCCGCTGTCACGGCGGACTTGAGCATCTGCCCGCTCGGCCGGGAGTCCGTGCCGATACAAACCGCCGGTCGCGAACCGGGATTGCTTTCTTTGAGGAAAGTACCGAACGCGCAGCCGTACTCGGTCGCAACCGTAGCGGTGAGGTTATCGCCGATGATACCTCGCATCCCGCTGACGGTAATAATTAACTGCTCGGCCATAGGAAAATTTGGGTCTATCGTATTGCTTATCGCGTCCAAAAATTTATGTTCATACATACAACAATCAGTATATACACGTTACGCGATAGGTAATATGGAAAATCAATCCAGCTTGCAGACGTAAATTTCATTCACGAAATCAAGCTTGCCAAGCTCTTCGACTGCTTCAGGATTGGGTTCCTTGTCGAGACTGACGGCGAGAATAGCTTTTTGCTCTGCCGCTTTTTGTCCGACGCCCATCGTGCAGATGTTGATTTTGTGCCTGCCGCAGATGGTACCGACCGAACCGATAACGCCGGGTTTGTCGTCGTTGTAAATCACCAGGACCGTTCCCTGTGGCGTCACTTCGATAATAAAGCCGTCGATTTCGATAATTCGCAGCAATGTCCCGCCGAAAACCGAGCCGGTTATCGTACGCGTTGTCTTATCCGTAACGACCTTGGCGCTGAAACTCGAAGCGACATCCTTGACCTCGGCGTTCTTCGTCTCGTCTATACTGATGCCGCGTTCTTTTGCCAGAGCCGGCGTATTGACCATATTCAACGGCATATCGAAATGCTTCTGAAGCAGGCCCATAGCAAAGTTGAGAGTGACATGCTCGACGGACTGCTCGGCGATGGAACCGCGATACTGGACCTCCACGCTCTTAATTTGCCCGGGTCCGATCGTGCTGGCAACAGAGCCGATTCGCCTTGCAAGCTCGGAATACCGGTTCACAATCGGCGGCAAAGCACCCGCAGTGGAAGGCGCATTAATTGCGTTTTTAACGGGCCCGCCCTTGATGGCATCGACGAGGATTTGCGCAGCTTCTACTGCCACTTCGATCTGAGCCTCCTCGGTGCTGGCGCCTAAGTGTGGAGTGACAACGCAGTTCTCGGACTCGGTGAAACGCTTGTTTTCCGGAGGCTCTTTGGGATAGACATCCAGAGCGGCGCCGGCGATGCGTTTTTTGGCCAGAGCGTCATAAAGCGCATCTTCATTGATAATTCCACCGCGGGCGCAGTTGACCAATCTAACGGTCGGCTTCATCATTTCAATCTGCTCGGCACCAATCAGGTTCAGCGTCTGCTCATTTTTCGGCACGTGGACACTTATAAAATCGGCCTCTTTATAAATCCGCTCGATGTTATCACAGAGCTCGATACCGAGTTTTTCAGCATCGGTCGGTGCGGCGAACGGGTCGTAGCCTAAGATTTTCATATTGAAACCTAACGCCATTTTAGCAACCGCTATGCCGATCCTGCCCAAACCGATTAGGCCGAGAACCTTGTTGTTCAACTGGTTGCCCATATATTTTTTCCTGTCCCATGCGCCGCTTTTCAAGCTATCACAGGCGGGGACGACATTCCGGCTCATCGATAGTATCAGGGCCATCGTATGTTCGGCGGCGCTGAGCGTGTTTCCGCCCGGCGTGTTCATAACCAGGATACCTTTTCGTGTGGCTTCGGGAATGTCGACGTTATCCACACCGACGCCGGCCCGAGCGATTGCTTTGAGTTTGCCGGGATTGGCCAGGACCTTCGCGGTCACTTTCGTCCCGCTTCGGATAATCAGGCCGTCATGTTCGCCGATAATCCGGGCAAGCTCGTCTTCGCTGATACCGGTTTTAACTACTGCTTCGACTCCGTCCGCTGAATTCAATAAATCGATACCTTCCTGTGCAAGTTTGTCCGTAATAAGAACTTTTATCATTGTTTGACTCCAAAAAACTTTTTTATGAATAACTTATGCTCCGGCGGTTTTTATTACACACCGGGCACGACTACCTTAAATTCACGTGGCACGGCCATCCCCTCGACAAGCTCGGGGCAGGCTCTGGCCGTGTTTTCATGGGCTGGCAGCCCATGACACACCGTATTGTCAGCATTTTACAGGTACTTTCCTACAATATCAAGAATTGATAAAAAATGAATTCTCTCGCCCCCTTT
>CAZMZR010000015.1:0-4993 GCA_964570855.1 uncultured Pirellulales bacterium | reverse complement strand
GGTACTTTCCTACAATATCAAGAATTGATAAAAAATGAATTCTCTCGCCCCCTTTTGTGGTTTTTCCATTATTCGCCGGCAAGGAGTCTCTCCGCTTCGCTCAAGAAGGGTTGCGCTGGTTTGTCCTTGCACAAATCTCTCAGCTTTTCGAGAGAAGCTTTCGCTTCCTCTTGCTGGCCGAGTTGATGGAGCGACATCGCAGTAAACGCCGCCGCAGCGCGGTCTATATAGCCCATACTTGTCTTCCCACAGCGTCTGAGTGTCTCAAGGGCGTCCTCATACGCTCCAACACGATATTGGGCCACGCCCAGTAAAGCTTGAGCGATCGGTTCATTTGGTGTCAACTCTTTTGCCTTTTCAATTTTCTCTATTGCGACTCGGTATTCATCAATGTCACGATCAGGCAAGATAAGCACCTGAGAACTTATAAATAGTAGCTCCCTTGCGTCCTCCTGCAGGCGGGTATAGGCAATCTGTAGGGCTACCTTGCGGACGGACTCATCAAGAGTCTCGTCAGCCTTGAGCTTGTCTATCACTTTGTAGGAGCTATGTTCCTCAAATAGCTCATCCACAAGCGTGCTGGCGGTTGCGCGAATCCGCTGTGGCCCAGCAGGCGCAGCAGATTTCCATAGCGTGACCGTATTGCCAGTGCCTCTGCTGATTTGACTGGTAGTGGCAATGGTATTGCCGTCTGGACTGAAAGAAAGATCCCCGACCATACCGCCTATTCTAAGCATCGTTATTTCGAGGCCGGTTTCCGCGTCCCAGATCCTGACAGTCTCGTCTTTCGAGCCTGAGATGATGCGCTTGCCATCAGGACTGAATGCGACATTCATAACCTCTCCATGTCCTTGCAGGGTCAGTAACTCGCTACCAGTTACCACATCCCAAATCCGAATCGTGCCGTCTGAGCTTGCCGATGCGAAGCGCTTTCCATCCGGACTGAAAGCTACATCGCTCACCAGGTAGGAATGCCCCCGCATGGTCATCACTTCGGTACCAGTTCCAGCATTCCAGATCTTAACCGTGTAATCATAACTGCCTGAGACAATGTGCTGCCCGTCTGGACTGAACGCGACCGAAGAGACTGGACTCATGGAAGGATACTCGGGACAATCGCCGTGCCCGCGTAGCGTCATAATCTCAGCTCCCGTAACGGGGTTCCATACTCTGACCGTCTTGTCATCGCCTCCAGATACAATCCTCGTGCCGTCCGGGCTATAAGACATTGACCAGATTGTGTCATCGTGGCCAGAGAGTGTCCTCAGCTTCTTGCCGCTTGAGGCATCCCAGATATTGATGTCATTGCCATCGGCAGAAATGATGCGCTTGGCGTCCGGACTGAATGAAACACATCCTCCAGCCTCATCGATACCCATCACTTCATTGCCAGTGACTGTATCCCATATCTCGATTTTTTTGCCACCGGTAACGATATACTTGCCATCCGGACTGAATCCCATCTTGCCACTGTGACGTCCCTCCAATGTCAGAGGAGCCGTATGGTCAACTCCGGGCTCCCACATCTTAATTAACCCGTCAAAACTGCCTGAGACGACACACTTGCCATCCGGGCTGAAGGCCACACCGGCGATCCGATCAAGGTGTCCTAAGAGCGTGGTCAATTCAGTGCCGTTGGCAGCATCCCATACCTTAATTATCCCACTCGCGTCGCCCGTGATGATTCGTGCCCCGTCTGGGCTAAATGCCACTGATCCAATCATTCCATCATGCCCATGCAACGTGGTCAGTTCAGCACCGTTTGCCATATCCCACACTTTAGCCGTTTTATCTGCACTGACGGAGACGATACGCTTTCCATCTGGGCTTATGGCAATATCGCCGATTCCGGACTCGTGCCCTTTGAGCACTATCAGTTGCTGCCCTGTGCTTACATCCCACACCCTGATCGTTTTGTCTTCACTACCTGAAACGATGCACTTGCCGTCCGGGCTGAAGGCAAAGCAATAGAGCCAGTCTTCATGGCCGCTGAGGATCATCAGTTCAGTACCGCTGTTTGCATCCCATACTTTGATTGCATTGTCCTGACTACCCGAAACAATCTTCCTGCTGTCAGGGCTGAATGCAATCGGCCCTCGATTAGGGTTGAACAGACCGTCGTCTCCCGCCAGCGTCATTAGTTCTACGCCAGATTGAGCATCCCATACCTTTATCGTCTCATCTGTGCTAACTGAGGCGATGCGCTTGCCATCGGGACTGAATGTTGCTGACATGACGGTCTCTTTATGCCCGCTCAGGGTCATCAGCTCCGTACCGTCGCTGGCATTCCACACCCTAATTGTCCCGTCTCTACCGGCAGAGATAAATCGTTTGCCATCAGGAGCAAACGTTAGGTCATAAACCTTCTCTTTGTCCCCAGAAAGCGTCATCACGGCCTGGTCTGACATATAGTTGAGACGATCCCATTCCCAGCCACGAAGATCAACTGGGCACGAGTCTAACAACTCTCTAAGACGGCCTATGTCACAATCGAGATATGCGACATCGGCCAAGGCAATGCGATTGCAATACAGAGAACGTCGATATTCTTCGGCTCGTTCTTCAGCAAGTTTGCGTTGCTCATCAGCGAGCTTTTCTGCATTCTCAGCACGTACCAGAGCCTGTTCAACTTCTGCCCGCAAAGCGACCTCTTTGTCGCGTGCTTGCTCAGCTTCTACACGAGCAGCGGCCTCTTGCTCCCTAGCTTGCTCTGCTCTACAACCCATTAGTATACTCACCACCAGACCCAAGACTATCACCACAAAAAAGAGTGCTGCTGTTGCCACAGAACCGGCGTGTTTTCGCACGAACTTTCTGGTCCGGTATACCGCCGACTCAGGCCCGGCAATTAAAGGGGTGCCAGTAAGGTAGTTCTGAATATCGTCGGCCAGCTCGGAGGCCGACCGGTATCTTCTCGTTCGATCTTTTCGCATTGCTTTCATGGGTATCCACTCCAATTCTCTATGAAGACGTCTGGTTAATGTGACGATCTGTGTTCTACGGCTGTCCGCAACTGCCTTGGCCTTATCGCCTAAGCTCGTTAGTCGAGCGCTTGGTGTTCTGGGCTGCTCTTCGCAGATTACCTGTTGAATGTGGTCAATTCCACCTTTACGAAGCCTCTTGGCATCGAACGGCGTCACACCGGCCATTAACTCGTAAAGTAGTACTCCTAACGAATATATATCAGAACGAGTATCGACTTCCTGATAGGCCATCTCCGCCTGTTCAGGGCTCATATACTCCGGTGTGCCGAGCAACTGGCCTTGCTCAGTGCACGATGTTTTCTCAGTCAGTGGCTGCGTTATGGCTTTGGCTATCCCGAAATCAATAATCTTCGGTACTGGTTTATCATCTTGAACGGACACCAAAATGTTCGATGGTTTAATATCCCGGTGAATGATTCCTTTCTGATGTGCATGATGAACGCCCTCACAGACCTGTTGAAAGAGTTCAAGCCTTTTCTCAATACTTAATTTCTTCTTATCGCAGTACTTGGTAATGGACATACCCTCTACGTATTCCATGACAAAGTAGGGGCGCCCGGCCTCAGTTGTTCCTGCGTCAAACACATGGGCAATATTGGGGTGCTCCAAAACAGCTAAAGTCTGGCGCTCGGCCTCAAAGCGGGCAACAACCTGTTTTGTGTCCATGCCGAGCTTGACGATCTTTAGCGCAACTCTGCGTCTTACCGGTTCGTTCTGCCGGGCTAAATAGACCAGGCCCATACCGCCTTCGCCAATCAGCTCCAGCAGCTCATAATAACCAATCTTAGTGCCGGGGCCTTCGATGAAATGGGCTTTATCCAATGTGGCGTTTAGACCGGCAGCCGGGACTTTAAGGAAATCCCCGGCTTGCGCATGTGCATTGAGCAAGGCTTCAATTCTTGCTCGCAGCTTGGTATCATTTCCGCATGCTTTGTCTAAGTAAGCAGCCTGTTCCGTAGTTGATTGCTTTTCTAACGCCTCTGAAAAAATCGCTTTAATATCTTTTGGTTCTTGAGACATTTTATAGCTCCTTTACAAATCCCCTCTCTATTTTGTAATGCGCCATTAGCAGGAAAAATGCGACAGGAAAAATTTATAAAATCCAGGAAAACTTTGTATAAAGACGAACACAGGGTGAACAAGGGCATTATTGTGAGAGTGGTTTATGCTCACACGTGATTTCCTGATAAAGCCAAGCACGTGCATATGCCCAGTATCTATCAGCCGTCCGGCGAGAAATCCCTAAAGCCGCTGCTGCTTGACCAAGGGGTAAGCCTGCAAAGAAGTGCATCTTGACTAAATTGGCAACTATAGGGTCCTCTTCAACAAGTTTAGACAATGCTTCATCAAGTGCGATAAGATCGGTTGAGGGGCCATTCATAGCTATATTTGCATTATCTAAATCAATTCTCTTCTGATCACCACCACGTTTTAATCGCTGTTTGCGACGTGCGTTATCGATAAGAATACGCCTCATTGCTTCGGCTGCTGCGGAAAAGAAATGAGTGCGGCCGCTCCAATCCTGATCTTCAGAACCGACTAAGCGGATATAGGCTTCATGAACCAACGCCGTCGCCTGGAGCGTCTGGCCGGGCTTCTCCAGAGACATTTTATGTGCCGCCAGACGACGTAGTTCTTCATAGACCAAAGGTAGCAGTTCGTCCGCGGCCTTTGCATCACCTTGCTCGATTGCATTCAAAATACGGGTAACATTACTCATATTTTTTGCATCCTGCTCTTAAGAATATAAAATACTCAAATCCGCCTTCAAATTGCATGTTTATTCTACCTCTGAATTACGCCTATTGGAAGTAAAAGTACAGAATTCACAAGTCACAAGTTAAGGACAATTTCCATAAAAACGGGGATTTTGGTTGTATTAAGGCGGTTTTTGGATAGAATACACAACGAACAATCGATTGTTTATTGTTCGTAGTTCATCGTCAATCAGGGGCTGTCAAGTCCTGGTTAAAAGTTGTCACCTTTGTTTTCATATTCCTGTTGGTGTT